>NZ_JADDIL010000022.1:0-120612 GCF_020826795.1 Microtetraspora sp. AC03309
GGGCGGGGAGGGCGGCTGCTCGGGACCGGCCTTCACGTGGCGCACCATCAGGGCCGCCTCGGCCAGCGCGAGCACGCCGTACAGGACGGTGAAGACGCTCAGGGAGATCGCGACCTCGATGAGACTCACCCCGGGCGAGACGCTCGCGGCCGTGAGCAGCTCACCCTGGACCGTCCACGGCTGGCGCCCGATCTCGCTGAGCAGCCAGCCCGCGATGATCGCCGCCGTCGGCAGCGGGAGCGCCAGGACGCAGGCCCGCGCGAACCAGGACGGCACCGGCGGCGCCGCGCCGTTCCCCATGCCGTTCCCCATGCCGTCCCCCATGCCGCCGCCCGCGCCGGGTCCGCCGAGGCTCCTGGTACGCCTTCCGCCGGCACGGCCGCGTCGCTTCCTGGTGAGCCAGAGGCCGAGCACCGAGAGGCCGACCGTCGCCATGCCGAAGCCGATCATCACGCGGAACGACCAGAAGACCACGGGCAGGTTGGGCGTGTAGTCGGCCGGGCCGAACTGCTGCTCGTACCTCCGCTGGATGTCGTCCACGCCCTGGACCGTGGCGCCGGGGTCGTGGGCGGCGAGCAGGCTGAGCATGCCCGGCACCGCGACGCCGGGGACGAGGGAGAAGGGCGCGCCGTCGGTGTCCCGGGTGAGCCCCTCGGCCGCGGCCAGCTTCATCGGCTGCTGCTCGCGCAGCAACTGGCCGGACAGGTCGCCGGTCCCGGCGACCACGACCCCGGCGAGGGCCGTCATGACCAGCGCGCCGCGCAGGCTCGTCCGCCACATGTCGGTACGGCGGCGCAGTGGCACCGTGATGTCGCCGTCGATGGCGGACCCGGCTCCCGTGACGGGCCTGCCGGTGAGCCCGACTCCCCGCTCGCGCAGGATCCGGTAGCCGCTGACCGCCAGCACGAAGCCGCCGGCCACGACGAACGCCGCCGCCACGACGTGCGGGATCTGGGCGAGCGCGGTCGAGTTGGTGAGGACGGCCCACAGGTCGTTCATCCTGGCCCGGCCGTTCACCACCTCGTAGCCGACCGGATGCTTCATCCAGGCGTTGGCAGCAAGGATGAAATATGCCGACAAATTGGACCCGATCACGGCGGCCCAGATGGCCGCCAGGTGGATCCGCTTGGGAAGCCGGTCCCAGCCGAAGATCCACAGGCCGAGGAAGGTCGACTCAAGGAAGAAGGCGAGCAGCGCCTCCAGCGCGAGGGGTGCTCCGAAGACGTCGCCGACGAAGGTCGAGTACTCGCTCCAGTTCATGCCGAACTGGAACTCCTGCACGATGCCGGTGACCACGCCCATCGCGAAGTTGATCAGGAACAACTTGCCGAAGAACTTCGTCAGGCTGAGGTAGTGGGCCTTGCCCGTGCGGTACCAGGCGGTCTGCAGTCCGGCGACGAAGACGCCGAGACCGATCGTCAGCGGTACGAACAGAAAGTGATAGACGGTGGTCACCCCGAACTGCCACCGTGCCAGGTCTAGCGCGTCCATGTCCCCCTCGCGGGTGCCGGAGCTCTACAAGTCGTAGTTCTACTAACAGTAGTACTACAGCCTGTAGAGCAATTGGTGGGACGACTGTGCCGCGAGATCTTTGTCACACGGATCGATGCCCCCATGATCCGCGTTCGCGGCACTTGTCCCGTTCGATACAGAGAATGCGTGCCGTGCGGTCCTGGATTGAAGGGACCAGTGGCCCGACTCTCCGGGAACGCCTCCTGGGAGGCGTGGTCTCAATAATGGACATGTCACGCGAAACCGGCGTCCGCCGCTGGGGTGATTCCGCGGTACGTCGCGCGAGGGACTGTGACGTGTGATCTTCTGCAGGCTCGTACGGAGCGGGGCGGCCTTCCGCCGGCCCCTTCCACGTCCCCCTTCGCCGGTCCTTCCGCGATCTTTTCCACGATCCCGTTCGAGGGACCGGCTCCTCCCCGATGTCAGGAGACCGGTACGCCTCCGGCCCGCATGTACGCCCGCAGATCGCCGATCTCGAACCCCCGGCGCCTGATCTTGTTGACGAGTACGCGGAAGTCCCTGGCCATGTTCGGCCGGAAATGCAGCAGCAGGATGTCCCCGGGGCGCAGCTTCTTGTCGGGCACCTGGTAGGCGATCTTGCCGCCGGGCTGCACGGTCGCGGTCCACATCATGATCGCCTTGATGCCGCATTCCCCGGCCGCCCGCGCGGTGGCCGCGTTGTGGTTGCCGAACGGCGGACGGAACAGCGTGGGGCGCCGCCCGATCTCCTTGCGGATGAGCGTGGACATCCCACAGATCTCGGCCTTCTGCCTCTCGTAGCCGAGCGTCCACAGGTTGGGGTGGCTGAACGTGTGGTTCTCGATCGGCGCCCCGGCGTCCCGCAGGTCCCGGAAGTAGTCCCACTTGCCCGCGCCCACATACCGGCCTCCCCCGGAGGCGGCGTCGGGGGACCCGGTGGCCTCGACCGCGTCCCGCATGGCGAACACCGTGATCGGGATCCGCTGATCGCGCACTTGCTTGAGGAAACCGGGATCCTGCTCCCAGCCGTCGTCGATGGTCAGGAAGACCACCTTCCGTTTGGTGGGAATGCTGCTGATCACCGGGATCCCTTCCGCCGGCCTGGGGATCCGCGCGACCTCACCCGGCCGGGGGAGCGCCGCACGGGGCGTCGGCGACGCGGAGGGGGACGTGGCGGTCAAGGGGGAACGCGCCTTCGCCGGGGCCGTCGACTCCGCCTGCGTGGTGCCGCCCTCCGCGCATCCCGCGGCCAGTGTCAGTCCGATGATCACGCCTGTCAGACGCCGGTTGCCCTTCATGACCGACAATCTTCGCGCAATTGGATCTATAGGGCGTATGGCCGATGCCGCCCACAGACGCGTGATCATCGCATCATTCGCGCGTCCGGCGTGAAGAGACCTGACGAGGGCCGATCATGGGAGTGGGCAGATGTTGCCCTTATCCGCACTGCCGGGGAGTCCTTAGTCTCCGGAGCCACAAGGGGTGCCAGAAGGAGTGATGGTGTGAAAATCACGGGAAGCGCCGTACTCGGTGTGGAACGGGGCCGTGTCTGGACCGCCCTGCAGGATCCGGGCGTCCTGGTACGGACGATCCCCGGATGCGAGCGGCTCGAGGCCGTCGGCGAGGACGTCTACAAGATGACCGTGACCGCCGGAGTGGCCTCCATCAAGGGGCTCTACCAGGGTGAGGTCGCGCTGTCCGACCCCGAGGAGCCGGAGCGGTTCGTGCTGCGCGCCCGGGGCCAGGGCGCGCCCGGCACCGTCGACGCCACCGTGCGGATCCGGTTGAGCGAGGTCGAGGAGGGCACCCGCGTCGACTACGACGCCGACGCCGTCGTCGGCGGCATGATCGGCGGAGTCGGCCAGCGGATGCTCGGCTCGGTCGCCAAGAAGACCGCCGGCGAGTTCTTCTCGGCCGTCGAGGAGCACCTCCTGTCCGGTGTGGCCGCCGTCCTCGAACCGGTGGCCGCCGCGGGCGCGCCGGTCGCGGCGGTGGCGGCCGGTGACCAGGCCGAGGTGGCGGCGGCGGTCGGCGCCGGGGCTGCCGTGCCGTACCAGGCGGAGGCCGGGCAGGTGTTCACCCGCGAGACGCCGGCCGCCCCGCGGCAGCCGCGTCCGGGCGTGCCGCCGTGGTCGATGCTCGCCGCGTTCAGCATGGGCGCCGGCGTCGCGCTCGGAAGCGCCGTCATCGGGTGGGTCCTCGGACGCCAGAGGCGATGACCTCGGACGCCGGAGGCGATGATCCCGGGGCCTGATGGATGGTTCCGGAGGGCCGATTCCGGGTGCGGTCGGCGGGAATGGCACGGTTTCGCGGCCGGTTAGAGCAGATCGTGAAGATTGAGATTTTCTCTGACGTCGTCTGCCCGTGGTGCTACATCGGGCACGCCCGGCTGGAGAAGGCGGTGCGGCTCTTCGACGGGGACGTCGAGATCGCCCACCGGCCGTTCCAGCTCGCCCCCGACGCGGTCTCGAACGGGGAGCCGCTGCTGCCCGCGCTGGCGCGCAAGTTCGGCGGGGCCGCCCAGGTGGCGCAGATGACGGCGCGGGTGACGCGGGCGGCGGCCGAGGACGGCCTGGAGATCGACTTCGAGCGGGCGATCCAGGCCAACACCCTCGAGGCCCACCGGCTGATCTGGCTGGCGCAGCGCGCCGGGCACGGCGCGGAGGCGGCCGAGCGGCTCTTCCGCGCGCACTTCGAGGAGGGCCTCGACGTCGGCGACGCCGCCACACTGGCGAAGCTGGCCGCCGAACTCGGCGTCACGGACACCGGCGAGGGTGCCGAGGAGGTCCGCGCCGAACTGGCCCGCGCTCGCGACCTCGGCATCAGCGGCGTCCCGCTGTTCCTGTTCGAGGGGCAGTTCGCCGTCTCGGGCGCCCAGCCCGTGGAGACGCTGCTCGCCGCCCTTCGCGAGGTCCGGACCCGTACGGCGGTCGCGGTCGCCCAGCAGGATTCCCAAGGAAGCGCCCAGGGGGACGGCGACGCCTGCGACGACGGTTTCTGCGCGGTCTGACGGCCGGGCGGAACCGCGGGCGGACCGCGTCACATCAAGATCTCGTCACACCCTTGCCGGGCTACTTCCGCATACGGCCGAAATGCGATCGGCTGATCCCCTATAGGCGGATATATACACCGTCGGCAGGCGGGATCGACTGAGGGATCTCCATCGCGTCGACGAGAGGCACAGGGGGCAGAGAAAGTGAGCCAGGACGAGAGCGCGCCGCGCGGCATCGACCTCACCGTTCCGAGCGTCGCGAGGATCTACGACTGGTGGCTCGGCGGCAAGGACAACTTCGCCGTCGACCGCGCCGCGGCCGAGAAGCTGCTGGCGCTGGTCGGTGAGGACGGGCGCCTGGTGATCCGCCAGAACCGCGATTTCCTCGGCCGGGCGGTGCGTTTCCTCAGCGAGTCCGGCATCCGGCAGTTCCTCGACATCGGCGCGGGGATCCCCACCCGGGGCAACGTGCACGAGGTCGCCCAGGAGGTCGACCCCGAGGCGCGCGTGGTCTACGTCGACAACGACCCCATCGTCGCCACCCACGGCCGGGCACTGCTCAGGAACGGCGGCCGTACCGGTGTCGTCGAGGCCGACATGCGCGATCCGGAGAAGATCACGGACAGCCCCATCACCCGCGACCTCATCGATTTCAGCCAGCCGGTGGCGGTGCTGTTCGTGAGCGTGCTGCACTTCGTCGACGACGACGAGGCCGCGCGGGCGGTCGCGTACTTCCGCGAGCTCATGGCGCCGGGCAGCTACATGGTGATCGCCCACGGCACTCAGGGGCGGCTGACCGAGCAGACCATCGGCGAGACCCGGCGCGTGTACGAGAAGTCGACCGCGGCGCTCAACGACCGTACGCCGGAGGAGATCGCGGGGCTCTTCACCGGGTTCGAGCTGCTCTCGCCAGGGCTGGTGGACGTCGCCGACTGGCGCAACGACAACAAGTTCATCGAGCACAGCAGGGGCGGCTACGTGCTGGGCGGGGTCGGCCGTCTCCTCTGACGCGCGCCCGCTCCTCTGACGTACGCCCGCTCCTCTGACGTACGCCCGCTCCTCTGACGTACGCCCGCTCCTCTGACGTGCGCCCGCTCCTCTGACGTACGCCGGCCGAGTGAGGCCGGCGGGAGGACGGCACGCCCGGCGCGCGAGGCCCCGCCGGGCGGCGAGGACGGTCCCGGTGCCGTCCTCGCGCGGAGCCCGGTCAGACGTGGGCCTCCCGGCCCGCCGCGGCTTCGGCGGGTGACGGCTCGCCGAGGTCGCCCGTACGGTGGTGGCGGCGGCACAGGACCCGGTAGTGCACCATGGTCTCGGCCGCGCCGTCCGGTTCGGCGGCGGGCGTGCCGGCCCCGGTGTCGGCGATGACGACCTGCTCGCCCGTCCTGGCCATGACCCCGCCGACGACGCGGGCGTTCAACATGCCCGGCCGGCCGCACCAGCACAGGACCTCCACCTGCAACCGGGAGACCTCGTCGGCGAGCTCGAAGAGCCGCTGCGCCGCCGGGAACATCTGGGACCTGAAATCGGACGCGAGGCCGAAGGCGTAGACGTCGATGCCGTGGTCGTCCACGAGATCGGCGAGCTGCTCGATCTGCCGGACACTGTAGAAGCACGCCTCGTCGCAGATCAGATAGTCGATGCGGTCGTGCGCGGCGACCAGTTCGACCAGGTCGAGGCCGTCCACGACCTCCACGGCCTCGTTCCCGAGGCCGATCCTGCTGGTGATCCGGGGTTCGCCCGAACGGTCGTGCTTGGTCAGCACGAGCCCGCGCCTGCCCTGTCGCCGGTGGTTGTAGTTCAGCTGCAGGGCCAGGGTGGACTTGCCGCAGTCCATGGGGCCGTAGAAGAACTTGAGCACGGCGTCCCGGAGGCCCTGATTAGGTGAAGAAGACAAGGCAGACAGATCAGTCACGGGGCGCCAGCTTAGTGGCAAGGTTCCCAGACGGTGCTCCCGTCCGGAACGCCCGTTCGGAAGTCCGGTGATTCCGGGATCAGCGGGCCCGGGGAGCGGCCGAGGCGGCCGAGGCGGCCGAGGCGGCCGAAGTGGCAGAGGTGGCAGAAAAGTGGCAGGCGATCATGTTCGCCTCCGGACGCGGGGAAGGCTCTTCGGAGAATCCGTACCGCCTGAGCCGGTCGATCATCTCGTCCATGGTCCGGGGTTCGAGCCAGGCGGCCCTGCTCCCGCCCGTCAGCGGCTCGCGCCCTCCGACGAGGGTGCGCTCGGCACCCTGGCAGAGGAGGCCGGGGTCCTCGATGACGAGGCCCTGCGGGTGAACGGTCATGATCTTCGCCCCGTCGGGCAGGGGGTCTCCCTGCGAGCGGATCCCCATGTTGTACGGCGGCCTTTCCCGCGGAAACACGAGCACCCGGGTGCCGGTCGGGATCGTCTCCTCGAAGTCCGCGACCGACTCCTTGTACGCCCGCTCGAACTCGATGAACATCACACCGCCGCGGAGGGATGGAGTCGTCCTGACGCCTTTCAGCGGATGGGTGACGCGCACCCTCATCAGCACGTAGGGGACGGGCGGGTCGCCCGGAAGGACGCCGAGAGTGGGCCCCCGCTGCCACCCGTCGACCTCGCCCACCGCGACGATCGGTTTCATGGCCGCCAGAGCCTCGGGCGACGGGACCGGGTCGTAGTCGAGCGCGCTCGACTGGATGCGGGAGAGGTCGAGTGTGCCGCCGGTCGGCTCGGCGGACGGGATCGGACGACCCGGGCTCGCGGTGGCGACGCCGGGGGAGACCGGTGCGCTCGCCGTTCCATCTGCCGTTCCGTCCGCTGTCCTGCCCGCCGTCCTGCCCGGACCGCTCCCGCCCGCCTCCGCCCCCGCCGACGGATCCGCTGTCTCCGCGCACCCCGTGAGGGCGATCGCCATCGCGAGCAGTGCGGCGACCCGGTGGCGGGTCGCCCGATCACGCCTCATCCGCCCGTCCTCTCCATGGTCTCGATCTCGTGGGCGAGCGTGTACGCCCGGGGGAGGAGCGCCGGGCTCGTCACATGGCGTATGGGAGGCCGCCGTACCGTCCTCGGGATGCCCGGCCGTACATTGTGATCTTAGAGACGATGATCATAAGAGGGCGGCTCGATCGCGATATCCCCGCGTCCTGAAGGGCAGAGCTGTTGGCGTGATTGGGAGCAACATGGGACATTCTTCTTCACTCGAACCCCAGGAGGTGCTGATGGCCACGCCCGAGGAGCAGCCGGACACGTCGAGCGCGCTGGAGGCGATGATGATCGCCGACGACACGGCGGCGGCCGAGGCGGAGGCCGCCCGCTGGCGCTACGGGTTCTATGTGGTCCTCACCGGTCTCGTGGTCACCCTGGTCGGCTTCAGCGTCGCCGTGATCACCACGGGCGAGGCGAGCACGCTCTTCGCCGGTCTCGCCGGAGTCGTGGGAACGCTCACCGGCGCGTACTTCGGCGTGCAGAGCGGCCAGTCGGGAAAGGCCAAGGTCGAGGCGGAGCTGCGCCGGGTCAACGACCGCGCCATGCGCATGGCGGCGTACGTCGGCGCCCAGAACATCGAGGAGATCATGGGACGCGCACCCGGTGGGAAGGCCGTGGCCCGCTGGCCACGCCGCCCCTGAGCCGTTCTGGGCGGCGCCGGGTGGCGCCGGGCGGTGCTTGGACGGTGGCCTGAACCGGTCCGTGTGCCGCCCCCGGTCCCTGTGCCGCCCCCGGGCGACGGGTTCCCGCCGGCGGCGTCGGCCCTGACCGGCGGGGATCCACGCCCGGCTCCCGCGGATACGTACGGTGCGGCAGCCTGTGACGAGGATTCGCCGATTCTTCGGCAGATTCTTCGGCAGAGTGCGCCGGTTCCCGCCGTCGGTGCGGGTCTGTAGACACTGGAACATGCCTAGCGTCCGCATCGGGGTCGACACCGGAGGCACGTTCACCGACGTGGTTCTGGTGGACGAGCACACCGGCAAGATCGTTACGACCAAGACTCCCTCGACTCCTGCCAATCCGGCCGACGGGTTCATGGCAGGCGTTCACAAAGTGCTGGAGCTCCACGCCGGAGACCCCGAGGGCCCGGACATGGGACTGGACCCGGGACTGGACACGGGATTGGACACGGGATTGGACACTGTGTCCGGGATCGTGCACGGCACGACGGTGGCGACCAACCAGCTTCTGGAGGACCGTGCGGATGGCACGGCCCATCTCGGGTTCGTCACCACGGAGGGCTTCGAGTTCCTCCTGGAGATCGCCCGGCAGAGTGTGCCCGACGGGTACGGCAACTCCTACTTCTGGGTGAAGCCGCCCAGGATCGTCCCGGTGCACCGCGTCAGGACGGTGGGCGGGCGGCTCGACCACCTGGGCCGGGAGGTCCGCCCGTTCGACGAGGACGAGGCGGTGGCGGCGGCCCGCTGGTTCAAGGAGCACGGCGTCACCGCGATCGGCGTCTGCTTCCTCCACTCGTACATGGACCCCGCGCACGAGCTCCGGATGAGAGAGGTGCTCGAACGCGAGCATCCGGAGGCCGTCGTCTCGCTGTCGAGCGAGGTGCTCCGGGAGTACCGGGAGTACGAGCGGTCCGTGACCACGCTGGTCGACGCCGCGGTCAAGCCGGTCATGCGCAGGTACATCCAGAACCTGTCCGACCGGCTCGGCCGCGGGTTCTCCATCATGAAGAGCAACGGGGGCGTGCTGTCGGCCGCCGAGGTCGTGCACCAGCCGATCACGACCGTCCTTTCCGGCCCCGCGGCGGGCGCGCTCGGCGCCGCCCTGATCGCCGGTACGGCCGGCCGGCCGAGCGTGATCACCCTGGACGGCGGCGGTACCTCCACCGACGTCGCCGTGGTGGTCGAGGGCGAGCCGTCCCTGACGACCGAGGGCAGCATCGGCCGGTACCCCTGCAAGATCCCGATGATCGACATCGTCACCGTGGGCGCGGGCGGCGGGTCGATCGCGTGGATCTCGCCCGAGGGGACGCTGAAGGTCGGGCCGAAGTCCGCGGGAGCCGACCCGGGGCCGCTCTGCTACGGCAGGGGCGGCACCGAGGTGACCGTCACCGACGCGCACGTCTTCCTCGGCAGGGTTCCCCCGCACCTGCTCGGCGGCGAGATCCCTCTCGACGTGGCCGCGGCCAGGGCGGGCATCGAGGTCCTGGCGGGCAAGCTCGGGCTGACGCCGGAGCGCTGCGCCACCGGCATCCTGGAGATCAGCGCCTTCAACCAGTCCAACGCCATCAGGCAGATCACGGTCAAGCGCGGGCTCGACGTGCGGGACTTCCCGATGGTGGCGTTCGGCGGGTCCGGCCCGCTGCTGGCCTGCCGCCTGATCGACATCCTCGGGCTGCCCGCCGCGGTGATCCCGCCCAACCCGGGCAACGTCTCCGCTTTCGGGCTGCTCACGGTGGACGTCAAGAACGACTACGTCCGTACGCACGTGTCCCGGACGCCCGCGCCGGACGCGCTCGCCGCGATCTACACGGAACTGGAGGCCCAGGCGGCGGACGCGCTCGACCGCGAGGGCTTCGCCGACCACGTGTACGCGCGCAGCGCCGACCTCCGTTACTACGGCCAGGCGTACGAGGTCCGGGTGCCCGCCCCCGGGGGCGCGATCGACGACGCGTGGTGCGCGGACGTGGTCGAGTGCTTCCACACCGAGCACGAGAAGCTCTACGGGTACGGCTACCGCGACGATCCCCGGCACGCGGTGGAATGGGTCAACCTGCGCGTCTCCGGCATCGGCCCGATCACGCGCCCCGCCATCGCCCGCGTACCGGAGCAGGTCGCCGAGGCGAGCCCGGTGGCGACCCGCGAGGTGTTCTACGAGCAGTGGGGGCGCACCGTGATCTACCGCCGCGCGGATCTCGGCGCCGGCGCCGTCGTCAGGGGCCCGGCCGTCATCGAGGAGTACGGCTCCACCCTGCCCGTCCACCCCGGCTTCACCGCCACGGTGGACGACCACGGAAACCTGGTCCTGGTGAGCGACCGATGACGAGGAGCGAGCAGATGACTCTGGCGGACCCGGTACTCGTGGAGATCGTGGAGGGCACCCTCGCCTCGGTCGAGAAGGAGGTCGAGACCGCGATCGCGCGGACGGCCCGCTCGCCGATGATCCGTGACGCGCACGACTTCCGCGCGGGGATCCACGACGTACGGCTCCGCAAGCTGACCGGCCGGTCGTACTCGGCGCTGGTCCAGCCGATCGTCCGGGACTTCCCCCTGGACACGATGAAGCCCGGCGACGTCTTCTTCCACAACGACGTCTACCTGTCCGAGGGCGGGATCGGTCATCTCCCGGACCTGTGCGTGACTGTCCCGGTGTTCCACGAGGGGGAGGTGGTGGCCTTCGTGCAGGCGTTCGGCCACCACGACGACATCGGCGGCGCCGTGCCCGGCTCGATGCCCTCGCACGCGCGCAGCGCCTTCGAGGAGGGCCTGATGGTCCCTCCGATCAAGCTGTGGGACCAGGGCGTGCCGAACCGCGCCGCGTTGACGATCATGACGCGTAACTCGCGGATGCCCGACTCCCTCGCGGGGGACCTCGACGCCGAGTGCTCGGCCTGCCTGATGGGTTCCCGCCGGTTGGGCGAGCTCTTCGACCGGTACGGCAGGGATGCCGTCGAGGCGTGCTTCGACGCGATCATCACGAAGACGACGGAGACGTTCCGCAGGGAACTGCTGGCGAAGATCCCCGAGGGGGTCCACGTCTGGGAGGACTACGCCGAGCACGACGGCGTCGACGAGCCCCGGCTGCACACGCAGCGGATCACGCTGACCGTGGACCACGCCGCCGAGGTCCCGCTGACGATCGACTTCACCGGGACGTCGCCGCAGGCCAAGGGGCCGATCAACCACGCGGGCGACTACGCGGACGGCGTCTTCCTCAAGAAGTGGCTCGCGCCGATCCTGCGCAACCTCGCCGACACCCCGGAACGCATGGCCGAGCTCGACGTCAACGAGGGCGTCGTCCCCCTGATCAGGATGGTGTTCCCGGAGAAGGGCACGCTGCTGACGCCGATCTTCCCGGCGCCGACGAACGCGCGGACGTTCGTGATCCTGCGGCTGCTCGGGGTGCTCGCGGGAGTGCTGGCCAAGGCCACCGGCGGCCGCATGCCCGCCGACCAGGAGACGATCAGGTACACCGGCGTCTACGGCGACTCCGATGACGGGCCGTACCTGATGCGGGAGGTCCTCGGCGGCGGCTCCGGCGGGCGGTGGTACGCCGACGGCGAGGACACGATCCACGTCGTCCCCGACTCGCGCAACATCCCGGTGGAGTTCGCCGAGGCCCGCTGGCCGTTCCGGGTGGAGCGGCTCGGGCTGGCCGTCGACAGCGGAGGTCCGGGGGAGTACCGCGGCGGCCTGGGCTACGACAAGCACATCCGCATGCTGCGTGACGCGTCGTTCATGTCGATCGCCGACCGGTCGATCCTGGCCTGCTGGGGCGTCAACGGAGGCCGGGCGGGCAGGCCGTTCGTCGTCACGGTCGACGGTGAGGAGATGGAGGGCCTGGTCGACGACTTCCCGGTCCGCGCGGGGGAGATCGTCCGGGTGCGCACCACCGGTGGCGGCGGGTGGGGCTCGCCGTACGACCGCGACCCCGAGGCGGTCGCCGCCGACGTCCGCGACGGCAAGGTCTCGGCCGAGGCCGCCAGGGAGGAGTACGGCGTCGTCCTGCACGGCCCGCGTGACGATGTGCGGATCGACGAGGAGCGGACCGCCGAGTTGCGGAACTCCCTCCGGGCCACCGTGCCGGAGGGAGCGCCGTTCTTCGACCGGGGCCGCGGCTACCCCACCCTCTCCGGCGGCCTCCCGTACGCCGAGGTGGACACGATCTGAACCGGTGAAAGGCGTGTCGGCCCGCCGCTCGGGTTCCCCATCCGGGCGGCGGCGCCGACGTGGTCGTGCGGCGGTGTGGTCGTGCGGCGGTGTGACCGGCGTGCCGGTGTGACCCGCGCGGCGCGAAGCGGACCGGAGCGCCGGCGGGCCCGTTCAGGCGGCGAGGTCTACGGGTTGCGAGTCAGGCGCTCATCCCGCGCGCCAGGGATTCGCGAGGCGCATGGCCGTCCCGTCGCCCTTGGGATTCGTTTGCAGCACCATGAACGCCTCGTCGTCGATGTCGATCGAGAGGGTCCTGGACTGCCACACGCCGTTGCATTCCTTGGTCGAGACCTCCCCGACGCCCCCGTGCCGCCACACCTTCAACCGGGCGCAGTGGCCGTCGCCGGGGCCGGAGTCGCGGAGCTGCCCGGAGACGGTGACCCAGACGCGCTTGTCGGCGGTGTCCTTGCGCCAGGTGACCGTGACGTTCCTGAGCTGGGCCCTGGCCGTGCCGGCCGACGGGAATCGCAGGTAGGAGTATCGGTACGTCTTGACGTAGACGCCGCGCTGGGCCGACGCCGAGGTGGTGGACACGGAGGTGGTGGACGCGGAGGTGGTGGACACGGAGGTGGTGGACACGGAGGCGGCCGAGGCCGCCGACGGTGCGGCGAGCGCCGCGAGTGTGAGCCCGGCCGCGAGCGCGGTACGGAGAGGTCGTTTCACTGTGCCCCCAGTGTCGATGAAATGTGCGCGGGGTGACGATCCGGCATGCCGGTATAAGGGCGGTATATCCGCAGGCGTATGCGCCGCGATGTCCGTCGAGGAGTCCACCGTGATGTCGACCGAGGAGTCCGCGATACGGTCACGGCTCCGTATCGACGCGATTTAATGATCTTGACAAAACGATCAAAGGACTAAAGATGGATATTGGTTGAAATTTCACGGACGTGGGGCGTGAGTGGAGTTCCGCATTCTGGGGCCGCTGGCCGTGTCGGACGGGGGCACGAACGGAGTCCCCGACCGGGATGACCGGGATGACGGGGATCTCGACATCGGGGGCGCCGGCAAGCCGAGGCTCCTCCTCGCCCTTCTCCTGTCACGGGCGCGGAGCCCGGCCCCCATCGAATGGCTGACCTGGGCCATGTGGGGCGATCACCCCCCGCCTTCGGCCCGGCGCAACATCCAGCTGTACGTGTACCGGCTGCGGCGCGTCCTCGGCCCGGACCGCATCCTCGGCCATCGGGACGCGTACTCCGTCGACGCCTCCGACGAGGAGGTCGACGCGCTCCGGTTCCGGCGGCTGACAGGAGAGGGAGACGCCGCGCTCGCCGAGGGTGACCACCGCCGGGCGGCCGAGCGCTTCAGGGAGGCGCTCGCGCTGTGGCGTGGCGAGCCGTACGGGGACTTCCCGGAGTGCGTTCCCCTCGCCTTCGAGGCGCACCGGCTCGCCCAGTTGCGCATCGCGGTGCAGGAGCGTCTCGCGGAGGCCGAGCTGGCGCTGGGCCGTTGCACCACGCTGATCCCGGACCTGTCCGAGCTGGCGAGCCGCCACTCCCTGAACGAGCGCTTCAGCGCCCAGCTGATGCTCGCGCTCTACCGGGCGGGCCGCAGGGGCGAGGCGTTGGAGACCTTCCAGCGGATCCGGGGAGAACTCGTCACCGAGCTGGGGCTGGAACCCGGTGCCGAGCTCCGTGAACTGCACCGGCGCATGCTCGCCGACGACGTACGGCTCCAGCCGCACTCCGGGCCGCCGAGCCGGTTACCGCCGGACATCGGCGACTTCGTGGGACGTGACGACGAGCTCATCCTGATCGAGAAGTACCTGTCGGCCAGGGAACCCCGAGCGGGGTCGAGCGCGGTGCCGGTGGTCGTCGTCTCCGGGCAGGGCGGGGTCGGCAAGAGCGCCCTGGCCGTACGCGCGGCGCACCGGCTCAGGCAGTCCTATCCCGGCGGGGCGCTGTACATCCGGCTGCGGGGGACCGAGGAGCAGCCGCTGCCGCCGATGGAGGCGCTGGAGCGGCTGCTCCGCGTCCTGGACGCCGACGCGCCCGCCGACGGCGCGGGTCTCGACGAGATGGCCGGGTGTTTCCGGCAGGCGCTGCACGGGCGGCGCCTGCTCGTCGTCCTCGACGACGCCGCGAGCGTGGAACAGGTCCGGCCGCTGATCCCGGGTGATCCCGGCTGCGGCGTGATCGTCACAAGCCGGCGCCGGCTGGCCGGCCTTCCGAGCACCGGCCAGGTCGAGATGCGGGTCCTGTCCGAGGCCGAGGGTGTGCGCCTGCTGAGCCGGGTCGCCGGTCACGAGCGGGTGCGGGCCGAGCCGGACGAGGCCGCCGAGGTCGTACGGCTCTGCGCCGGCCTGCCCCTGGCCGTACGCATCGCGGCGGCCCGTCTCGCCACGCGCCCGTACTGGGCGATCTCGGACCTCGTGGGCAGGCTCGCGGACGAGCGGCGCCGCCTGGACGAGCTGGCCGTGGACGACCTGGACGTCCGCGCGAGCGTCGCGCTCGGCTACCGGGGACTGACGGCGGACCAGCGCCGGGCGCTCCGGCTGATCAGCCTGCTGGGGTCGTCCGGGTTCGCCACCTGGGCCGTCGCCGCGCTCCTCGGCCTGCCTTCCGATCGGGCGCTCGAACTCGTCGAGGAACTGGTCGACCACCGGCTCCTGGAGGTCGTCTGCGGACGCGGACCCGACCTGCGCTGCCGTACGCACGACCTCGTCCGGGTCTACGCGGCCGAGCGCGCGGCGGCGGTGGAACCCCCCGAGAGGATCGCCGCGGCGGTCGAACGGGTGGCCGTCGCCAGCCTGCGGATGACAGGCACGATGTCCGCGCGGCTGCCGCTGGCGCTGCCGAGGACGCACCGCCCGCCCGGGCAGGCCGGACACGGCGAGTCAGAAGCGGCCCTCGGCCCCGGCTGGTTCGCCGCCGAGGAGGAGTTCCTCGTCGGACTGGTCGAACGCGCCGCGCAGACCGGGCTCGACGAACTGGCCTACGCTCTCACCGAGGCGCTGGTGCACGCGCTGTTCGCCGTCGGCAACAGGTTCGACCTCTGGAACCGCGCGCTCGACGCCGCTCACGCGGCCGCGAAGGCCGCCCGCAGCCATCGGGCCGAGGCGGCCGTCGAGAGCGGGCTGGGACAGCTGCGGTACTGCGAGGACCGGTTCGCCGACGCCAAACGGCATTTCGACCGCGCTCTGCTCCTGTATCGGGAACTCGGCGACGCGTACGGCGAGGCGAACACGCTGAACGGCCTGGGAACCGTGCACAAGGAGCTCGGCGAGCACAGGGAGGCGATACCGCTGCTCACCAGGTCCCGGCGGCTGTGCCGGGAACTCGGCGACGGCGAGGGCGTGGCGCACGCGCTCTACGGTCTGGGCGTCGCTTTCCGCGAGTTGGGCGCGGACCGGCGGGCGCTCGGCCGGTTGGGCCTGGCGGCGCGCGCGTTCCGCCTGGTCGGCCATCAGCCCGGCGAGATCATCGCCGTCCGCGGCATCGGCCTGGTGTTCCGGGCCAGGGGAGATCTCGCCAGGGCGGAGGAGTGGTGCGCGGAGGCGCACCGGCGGGCGGCCGGGCTCACCGACCGGCACCTGAGGTGCTACACCGGCCAGGCCCTGGCCAAGGTCTGGCTCCGCACCGGGAGGACGGCGGAGGCCGAGCGGCTGCTCGCCCCCACGCTGGAGACGAGCGCCGAGCTGGGGGACCGGTTCGGTACGGCCCTCACCCTGCGGACCATCGGCGAGGCACACCTCGCCGCGGGCCGTCCCGGACCGGCGCTCGACCACCTCCACCTGGCCATGGCCACGTGGGAGGACATGGAACACGACCTGTGGGCCGCCCGCACCCGCCGGGACATGGGCGCTGCGCGGGCCCTGCTCGACGGTTGCGCCGCCGCGCACGACCTCTGGCGCTCCGCCCTGCGCACCTTCACACGTACGGGCGTACGCGAGGCGGGCGAGCTGACCGCCTGGCGCCGCCGATGGGGCTGTGAGTGCGACCTCCCGGACGCTCACGTAGAACGATGACCCGGCCGGCAGCCGACCGCTCGATCTCGATGTGCGTGATGTCCGGCGTAACCGGGTGTCGCCGTACTTGTGGGCGCGCGCCTCGAAGGAGGTCACGAGGGTTAGCCGAGGTGGCTCGGTCAGGCCACACCGGTCACGCGTGCGTCCTGCTGGATCCGCGGAACCACATCGCTGAGGAATCGACTGTGCAGAGAGGGGGCATCCATGGCATTCCTTCCTGGTCGGAATGAATCTTTACCACGCAGTCATGCCGGAGCCCACGGAATTAACGGCGAACGGAATTAACGGCAATCGGAAGGCCGCGGCACAGAAAGGAACCCCGACACAGCCGCACGGCCGAAGTAGCGGTCCTGGGGCGTGCGCCTGGCCTCGACCTTGTACGGCGCGGGCACCGTGGCGATGGTCCACCGGCGTGCGCAAGAAGATCGGGCGAGGTGCGGGAACGGCTCCACCGGCCGGAGGTGGCCTCCGACGAGGCGGCGGCCCTCCGCACGCCCGAGGAGTGAGGCTGCCGAAGGCGTCAGAGCGAGTTCGGCGCATCGCGCGTAGCCACTTGACCTCAACTGCGCTTCAGCTTCTACGATCGCCGCATGATCTTCACTGAAGCGGAGCTCAAGTACCTGGAAGGGCAACTTCTCGGTCGTTTGGCCACCATCGGCCCAGACGGCGGCCCACAGAACAAGCCGGTGACTTTCCAGTTCAATCCCGAGACCCAGACCATCGATATCGGCGGCCACAACATGGGGCGCAGCCGTAAATTCAAAAACGTCGGTACCCACCCTCTGGTGTCCCTGGTCGTCGACGATGTCTCCGAACACTTTCGCTGCATCGAGATCCGCGGCAGCGCCGAGGCGCTGACCGGCCAGGCACCGCTGCAGCCGGGGTTCAGCGAAGAGATCATCCGCATCCGCCCGAGCCGTGTCATCAGCGCCAACATCAACCCCGGCGTCACCGGCCAGGTGGGCCGGGACATCCCCACTCCCTGACGGCGACCGCGCAGCCCGGGCGGTGGCGTAAGGCCCGCGCACGGTGAGAAGGCGTTCGTGGCCTTCCGGTGGTGCGAGGTTCTCGCCGAGATCATGTGCGTCTGTCGCGGAGCCTGGCGATCGTGATGACAGGGGTCCCAGGGTGGTCGCTTCGACGGTGTGCGGGTTGGCACAACCTGACAGTTGCCCCGGTGGAGCGACCTGGCAGGCTAGCCGGTGTGACACCGAGCCGCATCGGAGGATGATCTTGCGGGGACCGCTGGAGGGCATCGTCGTTCTGGACCTGTCCCGGGCGCTGGCCGGGCCGCACGCCGGCCAGATGCTCGGCGACCTGGGCGCCCATGTGATCAAGGTGGAGCATCCCTCCACCGGGGACGAGTCACGAGGGTGGGGCCCGCCGTTCGTCGGCCCTGATCACGACATATCCACGTACTTCCTCGCGGCCAACCGCAACAAGCAGTCCGTCACGGTCGACATGAAGACCGCCGAGGGCAAGGAGCTCATCGAGCGGCTCGTACGGCAGAGTGACGTCCTGATCGAGAACTTCCGCACCGGCGTCCTCGACCGGCTCGGCTTCCCGGTGGAACGGCTGCACGAGCTCAACCCCCGCCTGGTCATCCTGTCGATCACCGGCTTCGGGCACGACGGCCCCGAGGGCGGCCGTCCCGGATACGACCAGATCGCGCAGGGCGAGGCCGGCCTGATGTCGCTCACCGGCCCCTCCCCGGACGAGCCGTACCGCGTGGGGGCCTCGATCGCCGACCTGCTCGGCGGCATCCACGGGGCGTACGGCGTCGTCGCGGCGCTCTACGAGCGCGAGAGGACGGGCCGGGGCAAGGTCGTGCGCACCTCCCTGCTGTCCTCGATCGTCGGCGTGCACTCCTACCACGGCACCGCCTGGACGGTCGGCGGACAGGTGCCGAGGGCGGCGGGGAACCACCACGCGTCCATCGCGCCGTACGGAGCCTTCCGCTGCGCCGACGGCATGATCCAGATCGCGGCCGCCAACGACAGCCAGTGGCGCAAGGTCGCGGCTCTTCTCGGCATCGACCCCGAGACCCCGAAATACGCGAACAACCGGGAGAGGTTCGCCCATCGCGACGACCTGATCGGCGACATGGAGAAGGCCCTGGCCCAGCACGATCGGGCCCACTGGCTTGCCGCGCTCGGCGAGTTGGGCGTCCCCGCGGGCGCCATCCGCACCATCGACGAGGTGTACGCCTGGGACCAGGTCAGGTCGCAGGGTCTGCTCGTCGAAGTGGACCATCCCGTACTCGGCCCGATCGAGTTGCCTGGCCCGCCCCTGCGCTTCGAGGACGCGGGTTCCGGCGAGTCGCCGGCGCGTCGCCACGTCGCGCCGCCCCTGCTCGGCCAGGACAACGACGCCGTGCTCGGCTGGCTCCGCGAGCGCGAGGCAGACCCATCCGGGTCCCCGTCCGGCTCCTCGCCCGAAGCCCGGCCAAAGTCCCAGAACGAGTCCCAGAACGGGTCCCAGCCCGGTTCCCCACCCGGGACCGCGCGATGACCAGGCCGGACGCCCGGACCCTGATCGGCCGGGTGCTCGATCCCGACTCGTGGAAGTCGTGGGACGAGCCACCCGCCGACCCGGCCGAGCCCGGTTCTCCGTACGCCGAGGAACTGCGGGAGGCCCGCGCCCGGACCGGATACGACGAATCCGTGATCACGGGGGAGGGCACGCTCGACGGCCGCCGGGTCGCCGTCGCGGTCTGCGAGTTCTCCTTCCTGGCCGGCTCGATCGGGGTGGCCGCCGCCGAACGGCTGGCCCGCGCGGTCGAGCGCGCCACCGCGGAACGGCTGCCGCTGCTCGCCGCCCCGGCCAGCGGCGGCACCCGGATGCAGGAGGGCGCGCTCGCCTTCGCCCAGATGGTGAAGATCACCGCGGCTGTCGCAGCCCACCGTGCCGCCGGCCTGCCGTACGTCGTCTACCTGCGCCACCCGACCACCGGCGGCGTGCTCGCCTCGTGGGGGTCGCTCGGCCACGTGACGGCGGCGGAGCCCGGCGCGCTGATCGGGTTCCTCGGCCCGCGCGTCTTCGAGTCGCTGCACGGTTACCCGTTCCCCGAAGGCGTACAGGTGTCGGAGAACCTGTACGCCCACGGCCTCGTGGACGCCGTCGTCTCCGCCGAGGACGCGAGGGAGATCGCCATCCGGGCCCTGTCCGTCCTCTGCGCCCCGAAGAAGGGCCTCACCCGCCCGCCCGAGCCGGAGGAGGCGACCGAGAACGCCGAGGCGTGGGACGCGATCACCCGTTCCCGCCGCGACGACCGCCCCGGCGTGCGCACCCTGCTCAAGCTGGCCGCCTCCGACGTCACCCCGCTCAACGGAACCGGCGAGGGCGAGAACGACCCGGGCGTGCTGCTGGCGCTGGCCAGATTCGGCACGGTGCCCGCCGTCGTCCTCGGTCAGGACCGGCGCCGCCTGCGGGCCGGGGGTCCGCTCGGGCCCGCGGGGCTGCGGGTCGCGCGGCGTGGCATGCGCCTGGCGTCCGAGCTGGGCCTCCCACTGGTGACGGTGATCGACACGGCGGGTGCGGCGCTGTCCAAGGCGGCCGAGGAGCGCGGTCTCGCCGCCGAGATCGCCCGCTGCCTGGCCGATCTCGTCATGCTGGACGCGCCCACGGTCTGCCTGCTACTCGGCGAGGGAGCCGGCGGCGCCGCGCTGGCCCTGCTGCCCGCCGACCGGGTGATCTGCGCCCAGCACGGCTGGTTGTCACCGCTGCCGCCCGAGGGCGCGTCGGCCATCCTCTACCGGACGGTGGACTTCGCCCCCGAGATCGCCGCCTCGCAGGGCGTGCGCGCCGCCGATTTGAAACGCGACGGCATCGTGGACCGGATCGTGCCGGAACGGCCGGACGCCGCCTACGAGCCGGTGGCGTTCTGCCGCCGCGTGGCCGGGACGCTCGAATACGAGATCGCGGGCCTGCTCGACCGGCCCCCGGCCGACCGCATGGCCGCGCGGCTCGCCCGCTATCGGTCGCTGGGCTCCTGATCCCCGCCGATCCTCGTGGGAACGGGAACCCGTTCCACCCGGATGGACTGGACCTCGTCGCGCGGCACGACGACCTCGTAGGCGCCGTGGTCCACCAGCCAGTAGCCCAGCGCCTCGGCTTTCACGCCGCTGTGCCCCGTGTAGGCGATGTGCAGCCCGGCCACGTCGCCGGTGTCGTCCTCGTCCAGGACCAGGCAGGGCTCACCGCCGTACGCGCCGACCGTGCGGAGCATGGTCAGCCACTCCAGATCGGCGCGGAACACCTGGCGCCGCCAGTACCCCGCGGCCTGCGTGAAGCCGTTCTCCGGTGACTCGCTGAACAGGACCACGTCGCCGCTGTCCGGGCCGACGGCCGCGGCGTACGTCTGGCCGCGATAGCCGGCGACGAAGCCCAGCCCGACCGGCTCGATGTCACTCATGCCGTGCCCCGCTCCGAAGTCGTGGTGAATCCTGTGGGTCCTGCCCCGCCGTACCCGAAGGGTGTCCCGCGCGCCCGCTCACGACGCCGGGCGCCAGGACAGGCCGTCGTAGTGGGCGAAGGCGCGTTCCCCCGCCTTCGTCAGGTGGATGATCTCGGCCCCGGCCGGAATCGGCATCGGCATCGTGTGGAGTTGCGGCACGACGCTGTCCCTGGACGCGGTGAACCCGTTTCCGGTGAACGGGGGTGCATCGTTCCAGTCCCCGCCCATGTGCGGGCCGTACGGGACGACATAGCTGTCGGTGTCGCGCGCCTGCCACCGCATGATGTACAGCTCGGGCACTCCCGGCACCAGATCCGACCCCTCGAACCCGAGGTCGAGCGCGCCGACGAGCGCCGCGGGCGTGGTCAGCCGGCCGCAGTCCCGCACGCGGTACACGTACCCGGAGATGATCGTCCGTTTTCCGGAGAGATACGGCACGAGCAGTCGCGGCGGGATCACCTTCTGCATCGGTGTCCTGTGTCCCGGCTCGGTCATGACCGACAGTTTACGATCCGGTGACACTCGCTCCGGCGGGGCGGGAGAAAATGTCCGGTCGCCGGTGCCGCAGGGAGGGCACCGTCTCGCGGATCCGCTCACCGAGCGCCTGGTCGATCACCCCGGTCTGTACGGCACGAGCCGGGCCGAGGTCGTGCCGTACGACACCGAGGGGGTCGACCAGCATGCTGCGGCCCACCCCGAACCCGTCGGAGGCCGAAGGGTTCGGCGCCTGGCCCACCGCGATCGTCCATGTGGTGTTCTCGATGGCCCGGGCCCGGACCATGGTCGCCCAGTGCTCCTCCTTCATCGGGCCCGACCCCCACGCGGCGATGACCGCGAAGGTGTCCGCCCCCGCGTCCACCAGCGCCCTGGCCAGCTCGGGGAACCGGACGTCGTAGCAGGTGATCAGCCCGATCCTGAGCCCGGCCAGCTCGACCACCGTGGGAGTGTCACCGGCGACGACCAGATCGGACTCGCGGGCGCCGAACGAGTCGAAGAGGTGGATCTTCCGGTAGGCGGCCTTCAG
Source organism: Microtetraspora sp. AC03309 (assembly GCF_020826795.1). NCBI lineage: Bacteria > Bacillati > Actinomycetota > Actinomycetes > Streptosporangiales > Streptosporangiaceae > Microtetraspora > Microtetraspora sp. AC03309. Next base: position 21,767 of record NZ_JADDIL010000022.1, read on the forward strand.
CCCGCCGACCTCGGAGATCGCCACGGCCGTGTTGCGCACCCCGCCGTCCCCCGGCTCGAAGGTGCCCGCGATGATCGCGGTGCGGAACTCGCGCGCCGCCTCCCGCAGCCCGGTCACGAACGGCCCGTCCAGCGGCTCGGCGACCTCGGCCACGCCCCGGCCGAAACGGGCCAGTGTGGCCTCGGGGAACACCGCCAGTTCGGCGTCCCGAGCCTCGGCCAACGCCTCGCGTACGGCTTCCAGGTTGGTCTTCGGGTCATGGGAGATCGGGATCTGGCACAGGGCTACGCGTGTCACGGTTCCCATTCTGCCTGTTGGGCAGGGGTTCCCACCATGTGAGGCGGCGCCAGACCCACTCCAGCGGGCCGTACCGGTAGCGGGCCAGCCACCAGCGGGTCAGGACGATCTGGGCGGCGATCGTCAGCACGCTGACGGCGACGACGGTGAACCCGCTCTCGTCCGCGGTGAGTAGGGGGAGCGTGGCCAGGATGACCGCCGTCCCGGTGAGATAGCAGGTCAAGGCCATCCTGCCGAGCGTCCGGAAGATCTCGCCGACGGCCGGGATCGCCCGGGTGAGCAGCAGGAAGCCGGTGGCGTAGGCCACCGCCCCCGACAGCGCGGCGGCCAGGTAGAGCCCGCCGGTCTGGGACGCGTTCCATCGCAGGGTGAGGACCACGGTGAGCGACGCGGCGAGCGGGAAGATCACGTAGCCCGTCCGCCGGGCCGCCCGGCCGTACCCGGCCCCGGTCGCCGGTCCCGACGCACGCTGCGGTGCCTCTTGCGCCGCCTCCTGCGGCGCTGTCTTCTCGGGGGCCGTCTCCTTGAGCACCGCGGCCGTAGCGCCCGCGCCGAGGGCGAAGAGGCCGGCGATGAGCGGCCACGGATCGCCGACGGTCAGGGACACGGCCACGATCCCCGTCCCGACCAGGATGACCACCGGCGGGGCCAGGAATCCGGCCGGAAGCAGCACCAGCAGGCCGATGAGGGCGTAGGGGAGGAGCACATCGCCGGCGTTGACCGCCCCATGGAGTGCGCCGAACAGCGCGAGCACGACCAGTCGCGCGAGCGCCACCAGCCAGGGCCTGGCCGTCCGGGCCTTCGCCGACCGCAGGAACAGCGCGAACCCCACGCCGAACAGGCACGCGAAGATCGGATAGAAGCGGCTCTGCGCCAGATTGGTCATGGCCCAGTCGATCGACGTCGTACGGCCGTGGGCCAGGGTGTTCTGCCAGACGTTGACGACCGTCATCCCGCATACGGCGAAACCGCGAAGAGCGTCGATCTCGCCGATCCGGGACCGGGGGGCGGGACGGATCACGTCTGTCATCTTCGTCCGGAGACCCCGGATGCGGTCAACCGGTACATTGCGAGCGTGAGAGAGCCTCTGGTGGCACGGATGCGGGAGTTCGGGACGACCGTTTTCGCGACCATGACGCGACTGGCCGTCGAGACCGGTTCGATCAATCTGGGACAGGGTTTCCCGGACACCGACGGGCCCGAGGAGATGCTGGAGCGGGCCGTCGAGGCGATCCGCGGCGGCTTCAACCAGTACCCGCCCGGCCCCGGAGTGCCCGAGCTCCGTCACGCGGTGTCCGAGCACCAGAAGGACGGCTACGGCCTCGACTACGACCCCGACGGCGAGGTGCTGGTCACGGTCGGCGCCACCGAGGCCATCGCGGCGGCGGTGCTCGCGCTGTGCGAGCCGGGCGACGAGGTGATCGTCTTCGAGCCCTACTACGACTCCTATGCCGCCGCCATCGCCCTCGCGGGGGCCGTACGCGTTCCCGTGCCGCTACGCGTGGACGCCGGGAGGTTCACGTTCGACCCGGGCGAGCTCGCCGCGGCCGTGAGCCCCCGGACCCGCGCGATCCTCGTCAACTCACCGCACAACCCGACCGGGACGGTGTTCACCCGCGCGGAGCTCGCGGCCATCGCGGACCTGTGCGAGGCGCGCGATCTGATCGCGATCACCGATGAGGTGTACGAGCACCTGACCTTCGACGGCGTCGAGCACCTCCCACTCGCGACGTTCCCCGGCATGCGGGAACGCACCGTGACCATCTCGTCCGCGGGCAAGACCTTCTCCGTGACCGGCTGGAAGGTCGGCTGGGTCTGCGCGCCGTACGCCATGGTGTCCGCGGTGCAGGCGGTCAAGCAGTTCATGACCTTCACGTCCAGCGCTCCTTGGCAACTCGCCGTCGCGTACGGCCTGCGGCACGACATGGAGTGGGTGGCGAGCCAGCGCGCGTCCCTGTCCGCGAAGCGCGACAGGCTGATGGTGGGGCTGGCCGCCAGCGGGTTCGAGGTGCTCCGGCCCGCGGGGACCTACTTCATCCAGGCCGACATCCGGCCGCTGGGGTTCGACGACGGGCTCGCGTTCGCGCGGCGGCTCCCCGAACGCGCGGGCGTCGTCGCCATCCCCACCCAGGTCTTCTACGATCACCCCGAGTACGGCGCGCGGTACGTACGTTTCGCCTTCTGCAAGCGCGACGATGTCATCGACGAGGCCGTCGAGCGCCTCAAGCGCCTCTGACGAGGAGTCGCGGTCCCGCGGTCGCGCGGACCTGTGATCTGCGGTCGCCCGTCAGGCGGGTTGATCCCAGATGCTTGGTGTATCCGCTTCATGGCGCTTGCCCACCGGCTGGCCGGTGGGCCACTCAAGCGCCAGGCGCGCGTTCTCCAGGTCATCGGTGGCTATGACGACCTTCACGCCCCCGAAAGTGGTGTAGGCGAGGTCGACGTTGACGTTCGCGTCGGCGAGTTGCCGGGTCAGCTCACCCAGAGTCCCCGGCCGATCCTCGATGTCCACCACCAACACCGGGCGTTCATCGGCGACCCCCAGCCCGGCGCCTTCCAGCACTTCCCGGCATCTGTCCGCGACCGCGTCGTCGACGAGTACGTGGACCACGCCCTTGCCTTCACCTGTGAAGGCCGCGAAGCCCTGGATGTTCACGCCGGATTCGCCGGTGACCTCCCCTAGGCGGGCCAGCTCACCCGGTTGATCGCTAAGAATGACGGTAATGTCCTTCGGCATCGCCCTTCAATCTTCCCACTACGCCACAAATGCGGCAATCCATCCGCTTCGGCGGCACCGACAGGGTCCGGATCCGAGTTCAGGCAGTCAGGGTTTCTCAGCGGATAGCCGATCAGCACTGCCACAGGAACGAGCCTTTCTCGCACGGCGCGCACGCGAAGGCGTATCCGCAGCCGCCTCCACCGAAGTTCATCGCTGTCCGGTGGTCGCGTCCCTCCTCGAGTTGGGCCATGAAGCTCATCGGCTGCGCGCACGACGGGCATGCCGGCGTCTCGTCGTGCTGCAGCCAGGACGGAACGCCGCGCAGCTGGCCGAGGACGTCCCGCAAGGGGCGGCCGTAAGTCTGCGACCAGTTACCGGTCGGGAAGCCTAGATGCGTCCGCGCCCTCGGCGAACACGCCGCCGCCGAACTCACGCAGCGCTGGCGCGCCCTGCGGCACGTCACGCTCAGCTCCAGCCGGATCGGCGCCATCGCCGCGCCGCCCTCGTCCTTAACGGAACATGGAAATGATCACCGTTGAGAAAACGTCAGTTCCCGCCCAAGCTCGGGGCGGAAGACATCCTCGGGCTCGACCGGCATCGGCCGGGGCAGGGCGGGGGGCATGGTTAGCAGTGACCGCTGCGATGGCGTCGGCGCCGAGGTTGACGTAGCGCATGGCGGTGCGAGGGCGTTGTCTCCTCGCCGCCGCAGGGCGAAGGCGCGATCGTAACGGCTCATCCAGTCAACAGGTCGGACTCCTGGACGGCGTTCTGGTGGCTGGCGGCGAGAAAGGCGTGGATGGTCGCGAGTTGTTCCGCGCTGAATTCGCTCATCAGCCGGCGGCTGCGCGTGTCCAGTCCGGCATAAAGGGCGGCCACCTTGCCGAGCGCGTCAGGCACGGCCTCCACCAGAACGCTGCGGCGATCTTCTGGATGCGGTCGGCGCTGGACGTATCCCGCCCTCTGGAGCCGATCGATCATTTGGGTGATGGCGCCGGTCGTGCGACCGAGGCGGGCGCTCAGCGCACCCGCGGTGCTGGGGCCTTCCCGGTTGAGGGTGTGCAGGCACAGCAGGTCGGTGGGACCGACCCCCACCCGTTGAGCGACCAGGTCGTTCAGCCGTCCCATCGCCCCGGCTAGATCGGTCATCGCAAGCACGATCCGATCGGCGAGCGCGCCTTCATCCTCATGGTCCGGTTTGACGTTCATGCACACTCCTCAATATCTTCGCTACTAAGAAGTTTAGCTTCTAAGATACTTTCGCGCTAAGGCAACCTTAGCTCGTCCCCGTCGACCGGAGGGCCTCGGTGTCTCCTGACGCAACCCACCTGACCACCTCTGCCACCAGCGGTCGCACGCGTACGATCGCCCTGATCGTGATCTTGCTGGCCGGCTTCATGGACCTGCTCGACGTCACCATCGTCAACGTCACCGTGCCCTCCATCAGGGCCGAACTCGGCGCCTCACCCGCACAAGTGCAATGGATGCTCGCGGGCTACACGCTCGCCTTCGCCCTCGGCATCATCACCGGCGCTAGGCTCGGCGAGCTCTACGGCTACCGCCGCGTCTTCCTGATCGGCATCGCAGGGTTCACCGCCGCCTCGGCGCTGTGCGGCGCCGCCCCGACGGCCGAAGCCCTGGTGGCGGCCCGCGTCGTCCAGGGCGTCTTCGCCGCGGCGATGGTCCCGCAGGTGCTCTCGCAGATCCAGCTCATGTACGCGCCGCACGAGCGCGGCGGAGCGATGGCCGCCTTCTCGTCGCTGTCCGGCCTGGCGGCGGCGGTCGGGCCGATCCTCGGCGCGGCACTGCTGGAGGCCAACTGGTACGGCCTTGGCTGGCGCGGCGTGTTCTGGCTCAACGTCCCGGCCGGAATCCTGGCCCTGATCATGGCCGCACGCGTCCTGCCCCACGGGCACGGCACCACCCGGCCGCGCCTGGACCTGGCAGGCATGCTCATCTGCGCGGCGGGCCTGCTGCTGGTCCTCTGCCCCCTCATCGCGGGCAGCGAGGAACGCTCCTGGCCGGTCTGGACGTACTTCAGCCTGGTGGCGGGCGTGGCCGTGCTGACTGGGTTTCACCGTCATCAGCGACGGCTGGCACACCGCGGCGACTCTCCTCTGCTGGAGGTGTCCCTCTTTCGAGTGCGCTCGGTGGGCGGCGGGCTGCTGGTGCAGTTCCTGTTCTTCGTGCCGGTGATGGGGTTCTTCTTCACCTTCATGCAACTGCTCCAATCCGGCCTGGGCATGGCCCCGCTGGAGGCCGGGGTGACGATTCTGCCCTGGCCGATCGCCACCACCGTGGCCGCCGGTCTCGGCGCGACGGTGCTGCTTCCCCGGCTGGGCCGGGGGACTGTGCAGCTCGGGCTGGTCGTCCTGGCCGCGGGGTTCGCCCTTTTGGCCATGACCGCGACCACCGCCACACCGGACACCGGATGGCTCGCCTTCCTGCCCGGCGTGGTCGTCGGGGGTGCGGGCATGGGCCTGACCGTCGCCCCTCTCGCCCAGCTGACTTTGGAGAACGTCCCCGCGCGGCATGCCGGGTCGGGCTCTGGCCTGTTCAACACGGTCGCCCAGGTCGCCGCCTCGGTCGGCGTCGCAATCATCGGCACGATCTTCTTCCCGCTGCTGGCCGAGCACTCCGGCGAAGCCACGCGCGGGTACGGCACCGCCTTCAGCGTCACAATCTGGGTCAGCCTCGCCCTGCTGGCACTCACCACCGCGGTCAGCTTCCTGCTGCCCCGCAGGTCTACCAGCGGCTGACGCCCTGCGGGAGAGCCTCAGCGACACCTCGCGCCTTGGTCACTTCCGCAACGGGCACCGAAGTGTCGGAGTCAGACGAGGCGGACGGGGAAGCGCTTGGCCCGGACGGCGGACCGGATCGCCGCGGCCAGCCGGGCGTACTCTGCGGCGCGGGGTGAGGTGCCGCGATAGGCGAGCCCGATGCGACGGCCGGGCGGGCGCGCGAACCGGCGCAGGGCGATGCGGACCCGCTTGCCCGTCTCGACCGGGACCGCGAGCTCGGGGATGAGCGTCACGCCGAGACCGCCGGCGACGAGCTGGACCAGCGTGGGCAGGCTCGTCGCGTAGGTCGTCATCGTCGCCTTCGTGCCGACCTCGCGGCAGACGTCGATGGCCTGTTCGCGCAGGCAGTGCCCCTGGTTGAGGAGCACGATGTCGAGCCCCTTCAGCGCCTCGCGGCTCAACGGTGTGTCGTCGCCCGCCAGCGGGTGATCGTATGGCAGGGCGAGGAGGAAGTCCTCGTCGTAGAGCGGCTCCTCGACCAGGCCGTTCGCGTCGGTCGGCAGGGCGAGCAGGACCATGTCGAGGCGGCCCTCGCGCACCTCTTCGAGGATCGTCTCCGTCTTGGCCTCGTGCACGGTCAGCTTGAGGCGCGGGAAGTCCTTGGCGAACATGGGCAGCAGCAGCGGCAGCAGGTAGGGCGCGACGGTCGGGATGACCCCGAGATGGGCGGGGCCGCTGTACGGCTCGCGTGTCTCGGCGACGTCGCTGATCAGCTCGTCGAGGCCGGCGAGGATCCGCGCCGCGTGCAGGCTCACCCGCTCGCCCGCCGGCGTCAGCAGGACCTTTCTGGTCGTACGCTCCAGCAGGCGGGTCTCCAGGATCTCCTCCAGGGCGGAAACCGCGCTCGACAACGCCGGCTGGCTGATCCGGAGCGTGGCGGCCGCCTCCCGGAAGTGGAGGTGATTGGCCACCGCGAGGAAGGCCCGCAGCTGGGCGATGGTGGGCACCGCCTCACTGATAAGAATCACCTCTCAGATTAGTCCGACTGCTCGATTTCTCGGATCAATGGTATGTGCGGCAATCTGAGCACGACAACGTCGTCCTCAGGAAGGTGCCTGACATGCTCACCGTTGGTGACCAGTTCCCCGAATACGAGCTCACCGCCTGCGTCTCGCTGGACGCCGACAGCGCGTTCGAGACCATCCACCACAAGTCCTACGAAGGCAAGTGGCGGGTCGTCTTCTTCTGGCCGAAGGACTTCACCTTCGTCTGTCCCACCGAGATCGCCGAGTTCGGCCGCCTCAACGACGAGTTCGCCGACCGTGACGCGCAGGTCCTCGGCGCGTCCGTGGACTCCGAGTTCGTTCACCACGCGTGGCGCAAGAACCACCCCGACCTGCGCGACCTTCCCTTCCCGATGCTGTCCGACATCAAGCGTGAGCTGTCGTCCGAGCTGGGCGTCCTCGGCGAGGACGGCGTGGCCATGCGCGCGACCTTCATCGTCGACCCGAACAACGAGATCCAGTTCTCGATGGTCACCGCCGGCTCCGTGGGCCGGAACGTGAAGGAGGTCCTCCGGGTCCTCGACGCCCTCCAGTCCGACGAGCTCTGCCCCTGCAACTGGAACAAGGGCGACCAGGGTCTCGACGCCAAGACGCTGCTGGCCGGCTGATGTCGATCGACAACCTCAAGAACGCCCTTCCGGCGTACGCCAAGGACGTCAAGCTCAACCTCGGCTCCCTTGTCACCACGTCGTCGCTGACCGAGCAGCAGCTCTGGGGGACGCTGCTCGCCACCGCCATCGCGACGAGGTCGCCGAAGGTCATCGCCGAAGTGTCCGCCGACGCCGCCGACTACCTGTCGGCCGAGGCTTTCACCGCGGCGAAGGCCGCCGCGAGCATCATGGCGATGAACAACGTCTACTACCGGACGACGCACCTGATCGGTGACGAGACGTACGCCACGATGCCCGCGAAGCTGCGGATGACCATCATCGGCAACCCGGGCGTCGAGAAGCTCGACTTCGAGCTCTGGAGCCTCGCGGTGAGCGCCATCGGCGGTTGCGGCAAGTGCCTGGAGTCGCACGAGCAGGTCGTACGCAACGCGGGCCTGTCGCGCGAGCAGGTGCAGGAAGCGGTCAGGATCGCCGCGGTGGTCAACGCCGTCGCGACGACGATCGAGGCTGAATCCGTCTCCGTCGGGGGATGAGACGGTAGGCCCCGCAAGGGGTCGTGAACGGTGTGGCAGGTACAACCGGAGCGGGTGGGCACCCTTGTGGGGCCCACCCGCTTTCGGCTTCTACGCAAGGCTTGCCGAAGGATGGGGCACCGGTGGGCGAATGTCGCCAATGAAGCCCGGTCGCCCGCTGGATAGTTTCGCGATGTGGGCGAACGCGTACTGATCGCACTGGGCGGAAACGCCATGACGTCTCCCGACGGGAGCGCGTCACCGGAGGACCAGCGCCTGGCGGTCGAGCAGGCCATGGCGCATGTCGCCGCTCTGATCCGGGCCGGGCACGAGGTGATGCTCACGCACGGGAACGGGCCGCAGGTGGGCAACATCCTGCTGAAGAACCAGCTCGCCGCGCACGTCGTGCCGCCGGTCCCGCTCGACTGGTGCGTGGCGCAGACGCAGGGCACGATCGGCACGCTGATGATGAACGCGCTGGAACGCGCGCTCGCGCCGCTGCCGGCCAAGGTGGCCGCCGTGGTGACCCGAACCCTGGTCGATCGGGACGATCACGCGTTCGCCGACCCGGTGAAGCCGATCGGCCAGTACTTCCCGGAGGACGACGCCCGCCGTTCCGAGAAGCTGGGCCAGACCTGGAAACACTTCGAGCGCGGCTGGCGCAGGGTCGTCGCCTCGCCCGAACCGATCGAGATCCTCGACGCCGACGCGGCGATCGCCCTGATGGAGGCGGGATACACCGTCGTCGCCTCCGGGGGCGGCGGGGTGCCGGTCGTCCGCACCCCGGACGGGACGCTGGACGGCGTCGAGGCGGTCATCGACAAGGACCTCGCCGCCGCGGTGCTGGCGAGAGCCGTACGGGCGACGTCGCTCGTCATCGCGACCGACGTCCCCGGCGCGGTCGCGGGGTTCGGCACGCCCACCGCACGGCCCATCGGAAGGGTCGGCGTCGGCGAGTTGCGGTTCCTGCAGGCCGCCGGGCACTTCGCGAGCGGCAGCATGGGACCGAAGGTGGAGGCCGCGCTGCGCTTCGTCGGGGACGGCGGCCGCCGAGCGGTGATCACCTCACTGGAGCACATCGGCGCCGCCCTTGGGGAGACGGCCGGGGCCACCGGGATCATCGGGACGATTCTCGAGAGATGAGCGGGGACTCCGGTCCGAGACCGGCCGCCGAACCGGCGGCGCACACAGCGGTGAAGTCAGCCACGCGGCAGCGGTGAAGTCAGCAGTACCGGGCAGGCCGCACAACGAGTCGCACAACGAAAGGTGCAGGAGATGCCGGATCCGATCGAGGTACGCAAGGTCGCCATCGAGAGCGTCACCGACGCCTCCGGGCTCGCGAAACTGATCGACGACGGAGTGATCGAGGCCGACCGTGTGCTCGCGGTGATCGGCAAGACCGAGGGCAACGGCGGGGTGAACGACTACACCCGCATCCTGGCCGACCGCGCCTTCCGCGAGGTGCTGGTCAGCAAGGGCACCCGGACCGAGGACGAGGTGAAGCAGGTTCCCCTCGTCTGGTCCGGAGGCACCGACGGCGTGCTCAGCCCGCACGCCACGATCTTCGCGACCGTCGACCCGGCGACCGCCGTACAGACCGACGAGCCGCGGGTCAGCGTCGGCGTGGCGATGAGCGAGGTGATCCTCCCCGAGGACATCGGCCGCCCGGCCATGGTGGAGAAGGTGGCCAGGGGAGTCCGCGAGGCCATGAAGATCGCGGGCATCGACGACCCGGCCGACGTCCACTACGTGCAGACCAAGACGCCGCTGCTGACCCTCGCGACGATCACCGACGCCAAGGAGCGCGGCCACACGGTCGTCACCGAGGACACGCTCAAGTCGATGGACATCTCCAACTCCACGACCGCGCTCGGCATCGCCGTCGCGCTCGGGGAGATCGAGATGCCCGCGGCCGAGCAGATCCACAAGGACCTGTCGCTCTACTCGTCGGTCGCCTCGTGCTCGTCCGGTGTCGAACTCGACCAGGCCCAGATCGTCGTCGTCGGGAACGTCCGCGGCATCGGCGGCCACTACCGCGCCGGGCATTCCGTCATGAAGGACGCGCTGGACGCCGACGGCATCTGGGAGGCGATCCGTGACGCGGGCATCGAGCTTCCCGAGCGGCCCCACCCGAGCGACCTGGGTGACAAGCTGGTCAACGTCTTCATGAAGTGCGAGGCCGACCCCTCGGGGCGGGTGCGCGGCCGCCGCAACATCATGCTGGACGACTCCGACGTGCACTGGCATCGCCAGATCAAGGCCACCGTCGGCGGCGTCGCGGCCGCGGTGACGGGCGACCCGGCGATCTTCGTCTCGGTCGCGGCCGTGCACCAGGGGCCCTCCGGCGGCGGCCCGGTCATCGCCATCGCCGACCTGTCCTGAGCGACGTCCCGGGCCCCCTCCACCGGTGTGGGGAGGGGGCATGGGGGCGGGTAGGCTCGCGAATCGTGCTGACCATTCCGCAGCCGCTCGCGCCCGATGACGACGGAAGCGCGGACGCCGCCGTCGCCTCCGCCCTTTCCGCGTTCCAGGCCGGTACGGCTTCCGCCGCCGACGTCCTCCCGGCGATCAGCCGGGCACGGCTGCTCGTGCCCGTGGTCGCGCTCCTCACCGAGTCCGAGATCGGCGATCACGGGCTGAAGCGGGAGAAGGAGAGCGAGATGGCGCTGCCGAAGCTGGTCGGCAAGGACGGGCGGGAGGCCGTCCTCGCCTTCACCGGCACCGAGGCGCTCACGATGTGGCGCCCGGACGCTCGGCCCATCCAGGCGACCGGCCCGCAGGTGTGCCAGGCCGCGCGCCTGGAGAACGCCGCGGCCGTGGTGATCGATGTGGCCGGGCCGATCCCCTTCGTGATCGAGGGCGGGATGTTGCGGGCCCTGGCCGCGATCGAGGACGTCAAGCGCGATCCCTCGGCCCTGGACGACCTCGCGGACGCCATACCCGGGATCACGGTCACCAAGATCGGTGAGGCCGCGCCCCGGCGTCGCTGGTTCCAGCGCAAGCGGTCCTGATCCTTCGCCGGCGCGTTAGGGTCACGGCGTGCCCCTCGCCGTCGTCGCCCCTGTCTCCGCCTGCCTGATCGGGCTGATCGGGCTGACCGGGCTGATCGTGGGAGCGTACGCGCGGGCGTTCGCCGACGGGTTCGGCGAGCATCCCGACGTCCCTCTCCGTGAGGCGCGCGACGCCCTCGCCCGGGCCACGCGGATCACGCCACTCCCACGCCGCCCGTTCGTCGTGGAGATCGTCATGGCCGGAGTCTTCGGCCTGGTGACCTGGCGGTCCGCGAGCGGGACCGGCGGACCGGCGGCCGGTGTGGCGGCCGGTGTGGGGGGCGGCGTGACGATCATGACCGCTGTCCTGCTGTACGCGGCGGCGGCGGGGGTGACCCTGAGCGTGATCGACTGGCGGACTCGGCGGCTCCCGGACGCGATCACCCTGCCGTCCTATCCCGCCCTGGCCGTCCTGCTGGCGCCCACCGGCCGCCTCGGCGTCGCGCTGCTCTGCGGGCTCGCCCTCGGCGCCGCGTACGCCGTGTTGTGGTTCGTCCGCCCCGCGGCGCTGGGCCTGGGCGACGTGAAGCTCGCGGGACTGGTCGGCATGGTGACCGGAGCCGTCGGCGTGAACGCCGTGATCCTCGCCGCCGTCGGGGCGCACGTCCTCGGCGCGCTGTACGCCGTGGGGCTGCTGATCACCCGGAGGGCGACCCGTACGAGCGAGTTCCCGTTCGGCCCCTTCATGCTCGGCGCCGCGCTGTTCGCCGTCGTGCTCCCCGTGACCTGACGCGTTGCCTCACGCGTTGCCCGGTGCGGGGTCCGGTGCGGGGTGCGGTGCGGGGTGCGGCGCGGGGTGCGGCGCGCGATCGCCGTCTCGCCTGGTGAGCAGGTGGGACGTCGCACTGTGGGACACATGGAAGACTTGTCATCATGCTGCGCTGGTTGACCGCCGGGGAGTCCCATGGCCCCGAACTCGTCGCGATCCTTGAAGGCCTGCCCGCCGGGGTGGAGGTGACCACGGCCGACCTGGACGAGGCGCTGCGCCGCCGTCGCCTCGGTTACGGCCGCGGGGCGCGGATGAAGTTCGAGCAGGACGCGGTGTCCGTGGTCGGCGGTGTACGGCACGGCCGCACGCTCGGCTCGCCCGTCGCCGTCAGGATCGGCAACACCGAGTGGCCCAAGTGGGAGACGGTGATGGCCGCCGACCCGGTGGATCCCGCGCTGCTCGAAGGCCAGGCGCGCAACGCGCCGAGGTCACGGCCGCGGCCGGGCCACGCCGACCTCGCCGGCATGCAGAAGTACGGCTTCGACGACGCGCGACCCGTGCTCGACCGGGCCAGCGCGCGGGAGACCGCCGCTCGGGTCGCGCTCGGCCAGGTCGCCCGCAACTTCCTCAAGCAGGCCCTCGGCGTCGAGATCGTCAGCCATGTGGTGTCCATCGGCGGCGCGGCCGCGCCCGAAGGCGTGATCCCCGAGCCCAAGGACCTCGCCGCCATCGACGAGGATCCGGTGCGCTGCTTCGACCCGGCCGCGAGCGCGGCCATGGTCGCCGAGATCGACAAGGCGCACAAGGACGGCGACACGCTGGGCGGCGTGGTCGAGGTCGTCGCGTACGGCCTGCCGCCGGGCCTGGGCGGCTACGCGCAGTGGGACCGGCGCCTCGACGCCCGCCTCGCCGGCGCGCTCATGGGCATCCAGGCGATCAAGGGCGTCGCGGTCGGCGACGGGTTCGAGACGGCCCGGCGTCCGGGCTCACGTGCCCACGACGAGATCGTCAACACACCCGAGGGCGTGCGCAGGGTCACCAACCGGGCCGGCGGCATCGAGGGCGGCATGACCAACGGCGAGCCGCTCCGGGTCAGCGCCGCGATGAAGCCGATCTCCACGGTGCCCCGCGCGCTCGCCACCGTCGACGTGGTGACCGGTGAGGCCGCCAAGGCCCATCACGAGCGGTCGGACGTGTGCGCGGTGCCCGCCGCCGCCATCGTCGCCGAGGCGATGGTCGCCCTGGTGCTCGCCGACACGGCGATCGAGAAGTTCGGCGGCGACTCGGTGGAGGAGGTCGCCAGGAACCTGTCCGGCTACCTCTCCTCGCTGATCATCAAGTAAGCCGCCCGATGACCGCGAGAGAGCTCCACGACATCGACGACACCCCCAACACCCACGACGCCCACGACACCCACGACATCCAAGGCACCCAGGACACCCACGACATCCGCGTACGCCAGGCGGGATAAGGCTCGATAAGGTTCGTGACCATGCAATCGGCAGAACAGCGGCGGCCCGCCGCGGTCCTCATCGGGCCGCCGGGATCAGGCAAGACGACGATCGGCACCCTGCTGGCCGGGTACCTCGGTGTGGGCTTCCGCGACACGGACGCCGACGTCGAGGTGGTCGCGGGCAAGCCGGTGAGCGACGTGTTCGTCGAAGACGGCGAGGCGCGCTTCCGCGAGTTGGAGGCGGCCGCCGTACGCGCCGCGCTGGAGGAGCACGACGGCGTCCTCTCGCTGGGCGGCGGCGCGATCCTCGACCAGTCGACGCAGGAGGCGCTGGCCGCGCACCAGGTCGTCTACCTCCAGGTGAAGCTCGACCAGGCGGTCAGGCGGGTCGGTCTCGCCTCCGCCCGCCCGCTGCTCGTGCTGAACCCGCGCAGCCAGCTCAGGAAGCTGATGGAGGAGCGCCGCCCGATCTACGAGCGGCTGGCCAAGGTGATCGTGGTCACCGACGAGCGCGAGCCGGCCGACATCGTCGCCGAGATCGTCAAGGAGCTCGCATGACCGCGCGCCGCCCCGGCTCTCCGCGCTCCCGCGAGGTGGCGCCGTGACCGCCACCCGCATCGCCGTGCGGGGCGACAGCCCGTACGACGTGGTCGTCGGCACCGGCGTCCTGGGCGAGCTGCCCGGCCTCATCGGCGCCGGCGCCCGCACGGTCGCGGTGATCCACCCGGCCAGCCTGCCCGAGATCTCCCGCCCGGTGTGCGGGGTGCTGGAGGCCGCCGGATACGAGGTGGTCGCACTTCCCGTGCCCGACGGCGAGCAGGCCAAGTCCGTCCACGTCGCCGCCGAGCTGTGGTCGGCGCTCGGCCGGTACGGCGTGACCAGGTCCGACGCGGTCGTCGGCGTCGGCGGGGGAGCGACCACCGACCTCGCCGGGTTCGTGGCGGCCACCTGGCTGCGCGGCGTCCAGGTCGTCCAGGTCCCCACAACGCTGCTCGCCATGGTCGACGCGGCCGTCGGCGGCAAGACCGGCATCAACACCCCCGAGGGCAAGAACCTGGTCGGCTCGTTCCACCCGCCGAAGGGCGTCCTGTGCGACCTCGCGACGCTGGTCAGCGTGCCGCGCGAGGACTACGTCGCGGGTCTGGCCGAGATCATCAAGGGCGGCTTCATCGCCGACCCGGTGATCCTCCAGCTGATCGAGGACGACCCCGCCGGGGCGTGCACCCCCGAGGGCGGCCACACCCGCGAGCTGATCGAGCGCAAGGTCCAGGTCAAGGCCGACGTGGTCGGGGCCGACCTGCGCGAGAGCGGGCTCAGGGAGATCCTCAACTACGGCCACACACTGGCCCACGCCATCGAGCGGGTCGAGGACTACCGCATCCGGCACGGCGAGGCCGTCGCGATCGGCCTGGTGTACGCCGCGGAGCTGTCCCGGCTCGACGGGCGCGTCGGCAGCGAGATCGTCGACCGGACCCGGTCGATCCTCACGTCCGTCGGCCTTCCCACGGCGTACCGGCGGGAGGCGTGGCCCGCGCTCCGCGACCATATGCGGATCGACAAGAAGAGCCGGGGGGCCACGCTGCGATTCGTGGTCCTGGACGGGCTGGCCCGGCCGTCCCGTCTGGAGGACCCGGCCGAGGAGCTGCTGGAGGCCGCCTACCACGAGGTCGCGCGGTGACCTCGTGGCGTCCCACCCGCGTTCACGGCTCCCGTGACCATGGCTCCCGTGACCATGGCTCCCGTGACCATGGATTTCGTGTCCGCGGTTTCCCTGCTCGCGGCTCCTCTGTCCGCGGCTTCTACGAGAAGGCGGTGCGCCGATGCGGCCCGTGCTGGTTCTGAACGGTCCCAACCTGGGGCGCCTGGGCAGCCGTGAGCCGGACGTGTACGGCGCCGACACCCTGGAGGACCTGGCCGCGCTCTGCCGGGCGACCGGCCGTGAGCTGGGGCTCTCCGTCGAGGTCAGGCAGACCGACGACGAGGCGGAGCTCATCGGCTGGATCCACGAGGCGGCGGACGGCAAGATCCCGGTCGTGCTGAACCCCGCCGCGTTCACGCACTACTCGTACGCGCTGCGGGACGCCATCGCCCAGCGGACGGCTCCGCTCGTGGAGGTGCACATCTCCAACCCGAACGCCCGGGAGGAGTTCCGCCACACCTCGGTCGTGGCCGCCGTCGCCACCGGCACGATCGCCGGATTCGGGATGCGATCGTACGTCCTCGCGCTGCAGGCGATCGCCGAACTGCCGGAGTGACTCCGCCGGACCCTTGTGACCGGAGTGATACCCCCGCGTTTCGTCCAGCTGACCGGCATGGGGAAAATTAGCCGAAAGCTCGGTTGATTCGTGTCGTGCCGGACGCGAACGGCAGGGGGCGGATCGACACAAGGGGGTAGGACGTGGCCTACACGTCGTTCGTGGCCGTCGGGGACAGCTTCACCGAGGGGCTCAACGATCCCCCCGTCGGCACGACGGGCCCGACCCCGGGGCAGGCGGACCGTTTCCGCGGCTGGGCCGACCGCGTCGCCGAGCGTCTCGGCCAGGTGCAGCCCGGCTTCCGGTACGCCAACCTCGCGGTGCGGGGCAAGCTCCTCGACCAGATCGTCGAGCACCAGGTGCCCCTGGCCGTGGAGATGAGGCCGGACCTCATCAGCTTCTGCGCGGGAGGCAACGACCTGCTGCGTCCCGGCAGCGATCCGGACCGGATGGCCAAGAAGCTGGCGGGGGCCGTACGCGACCTGCGGAGCACCGGCGCCGACGTGCTGCTCTTCACCGGTGTGGACCCGCGCGACACGCCGATCATGCGGCGGGTGCGGGGCAAGTTCGCCACGTTCTATCTGCACATCCGCTCGATCTCCGACCTGTACGGCTGTCGCCTCGTGGACCAGTGGTCGATGCAGGGCCTGCGGGACTGGCGGGCGTGGAGCGACGACCGCCTGCACATGAACGAGCACGGCCACCGCATGGTCGCCGCGAAGGTCCTCGACGTGCTGGGCGTGCCGTCCGAGGACTCCTGGCGAACGGTGTGGCCGCCGAGGGAGAACGTCGACGCGAGGGCGAAACGCCGCGAGGACGCCCAGTGGGTGCGTGAGCACCTCGCCCCGTGGATCGGCCGTCGTCTCAGCGGACGTTCCTCGGGAGACGGCCTCGATCCGAAACGCCCCGACCTGACTCCTTTCGTCGGAGATTCCTCCATTCTGTAACGAAATCGTGGTGTTGACGGTTAGTTAATAGGGAATTGACGGCTAGGTGAACTTTGGCGTAACGGGGGAGAACTAAAGTCCTCTGCGTCTTTCCGTGGTGTATCGGCATGGAGGTCGGATTGCCACAACCTGGCCAGGATGAGACGAACGTCAGTGCCACGAGCCTGAAGAGGCAGGCGGGGGAGTTCCGGGACCAACGCGACGCGCTGGAGGCGGCGTTCACCCAGGCCATGCAGAGCCTGCGAAGCCTCGGCAACTTCTGGGGCGGTGACGACGTGGGCCAGAAGTTCGCGGGCACGGAGGAGGGCAAGGGCTACCGGGCCGCGGTCAAGGAGGCCGCGGAGCACGTCGCGCACGTCCGGGACGGCTACCTCGCCATCGGCGACAATCTCGACGCCATGGCGGTCAACGTCGACGGGGCCAACTGGGCGTCCGTCGTCGCCCTCGTCACCGAGATCCACGGGCCGGAGATCGCGGTCCCGGTGACGCCGGCGGAACTCGAATGAGCCCGGCCCTGGGCTTCGTCAAGGCCCATCCGTTCGCGAGCGCGATGGGCATCGGCACGCTGGGCGGGGCCGGGCTCGTGACCTCGCTGCTCGCGGTGAGCTGGCCCGAAGGAGATCCGGACAGGCTGCGCAAAGCCGCCGATATCTGGGATGACCTCGCCGAGGCGATCGAGCGCACCAGGAAGGACGCGAACGACGCGGTCGGCCAGGTTCTCAAGAGCAATTCCGGTCCGGCGGTGGACGAGTTCCGGAACATGTGGACCGGCCGGTTCGCGGCCTATCCCGGCGACGTCGCGACATACTGCCGGGCCGTCGCCAAGGCGTGCCGCGAGTACGCCAAGGCCGTGGAGATCACCCGCTACGTGCTCGTCGTGCTCGCGATCCAGATGTTCGTGAACATCCTCTTCACCGTCGCCTGGGGGTGGGGGACCGCCGGAGTCGGCTCCCTCGTCCAGAAGGCGGTCATCGAGAAGGCGTTCAAGGGCCGCGCGATCCTGCAGAAGAAGCTCTTCAAGCTGAGCGTCGAAAAGATCATCTACAACTCGTTCTACTACCTGGGGGACAGCCTCGCCTACGCCGGTGGCCAGCAGGTCATCCAGTGGAGCATCTTCGAGCTCGCCGGCGTCCGGAAGGACCTCGGCGGCAACGAGGTCACCACCCTTGGGGTGAACGCGGAGCAGTTCGGGCGCGGGTTCGCCGCGAACATGGCCTTCAACGGCGTCTACGACCTGACGAAGGTGGCCCGCGTCCCCGTCAGCCCGACCGGCAACCTCCTGTCCAGGCTCGCCGGATCCGGCATGTACACCGTGACGGACAACGCCCTTCAGGGCGACATGTCCGCGCCCACGCTGGAGCAGTGGATCGCCAAGATCATCATTCACGGCGCCCGGACGGCCAAGCCGGTCAACGCGCCCGCGTCGGCCGGGCCGTGACCGGGCGTCCGGCCGGACATCCGGCCTCCGGGCGAGGAATACAGGAGAGACCATGATGCCGTTCTCCCCGACCGGGGATCCCGACGCCGACCGTGTGCTCGCCGGACTCCAGGAGCACATGGAGCGCGCGGAGGAGGTCGGGCGGAGGCTGGCCGAGGTGCGGGGCAGGGGCGAGGCCGCGGGGGGTCACGTCCGGGCGGACGTGCTGGCGACCGGCGCCCTGACCGGTCTGTACATCGATCCGAGGGCCATGCGCCTGGGCTCCGAGGCTCTCGTGGAAGCGATCATGGAGGCGGTCGGTGAGGCCGCAAGGGCGGCGACCGAGATGGCCGACGAGCTGATGACGCCGCTGCTCGAACCCTTCGATTCCTGACGTCTGAGGCGCCCCGCGCGTCGCCTCTCGGGTTCACGTCATCGGAGTGCGCGTCTCCGCCGGTGTACCCGTGAACGAGGCCGGATCGCAGGCGGGCGGGCGGCGATATGCCGACGTGCCACGAGGGGTGGTGGCGGCCCTGCGGTGATGCGCGGGCGGACCGGTCCGGCGACATCGGCGTGACGGCCGGTGGTGGTTCCCGAGAGAGCGCTCTATCGTTCGGTCATGCACCTCCGTGATATCCACATTTATCCCCTAAAGTCGGCTTCTGGTGTGCGGGTCGACCACGCATCCATCGAGCCCTGGGGTCTCGACGGAGACCGCCGGTGGGCCGTGATCGGTGACGACGGTGCGAACCTCTGGCTGGGCGAGTTCCCCCGCATGCTCTCGGTGACGGCGCGCAATCTGGCGCACGGAGGGCTCTCCCTGACCGCGCCGGGGCTGCCGGACCTCGTGGTGCCGCCCGCGACCGGAGAGAGCGTCCCCGTCGGCTTCACCGGGCTGGACCGGGCGGTCACCGCCGACGAGGCGGCCCACGCCTGGTTCTCCGAGCTGCTCGGCCGCCCGGCCCGCCTGGTCTGGTTGGACGACCCCCGGCGCCGGACCATCGATCCGAAGCACGGGGGACTGCCCGGCGAGGTGGTCAGCTTCGCCTGGGACGCGCCCCTGCTCCTGACGTCGGCGTCCTCGCTCCGGCTGCTCGACGAGTGGATCTCCGCAGGGGCGGTGCAGCGCGGTGAGGAACCCCCGGGCCCGCTGGCCATGGCGCGGTTCCGGCCCAACGTGGTCGTCGAGGGCGCCGAGCCGTACGAGGAGGACGGTTGGACGGAGGTGCGCATCGGCGACGTCGAGTTCCGGATGTCGGAGATATGCGACCGCTGCGCGGTCACCACCATCGACCCGGACACGTGGGTGAAGGGCAAGGAGCCGATCCGCACCCTCGCCAGGCACCGCAGGTGGGACGGAAAGACCTGGTTCGGCGTCCGACTCGTCCCGCGCACCCCGGGGAAGATCAGCGTCGGCGATCCGATCGTCCCACTGGCCCGGACCTGAGTCGCGGGACGCCGGATCTCAGGACGCTCCCGGCGGCCGCGGCACGGCGGGCGGGGCTCAGGCGGTGAGGCGGCGCAGGGCCTCCCGTACCTTCGCCGGGTCGGTGGTGCGCCAGAACGGGGGCAGCGAGCCCAGCAGGAAGCCGCCGTACCGCGCGGTGGCCAGCCGGGGGTCGAGGACGGCGACGACGCCCCGGTCGGTCATCGACCGCAGCAACCGGCCCGCGCCCTGGGCGAGGAGCAACGCGGCGTGCGTGGCCGCGACGCTCATGAAGCCGTTCCCGCCCTTGGCCGCGATGTGCCGCTGCCGGGCCGAGGCGAGCGGGTCGTCCGGACGCGGGAACGGGATCCGGTCGATGATCACGAGTGTGAGCGAGGGACCGGGGACGTCCACGCCCTGCCACAGGGACAGCGTGCCGAACAGGCAGGTCGCCGGATCGGCCGCGAACTGCTTGACCAGCAGTGACGTGGAGTCGTCGCCCTGGCAGAGCAGCGGCACGTCGAGCCGATCGCGCAGCGCCTCGGTGGCGGCCTTGGCGGCCCGCATCGAGGAGAACAACCCCAGGGTCCGCCCGCCCGCCGCCTCGATCAGCTCGGTGATCTCGTCGAGGTACGCCTCCGGAAGGCCGTCGCGGCCCGGCTGCGGGAGATGCTTGGCGACGTACAGGATGCCGCTGCGCGGGTGGTTGAACGGCGAGCCGACGTCGAGGCCGGTCCAGTCGTCGTCGGGGAGGCCCCACTGGCGGGCCATGCCGTCGAAGGAGCCGCCGAGGGCCAGCGTGGCGCTGGTGAGGATCACCGTGCGGTCGCCGAACAGCTTGTCGCGAAGCATGCCGCCCACGGACAGCGGGGCCACCCGGAGCGTCGGCGGCACCCTGCCGTGCCCGGCGTCCAGCCAGACCACCTCGGCGCGGTCCGCCTCGGACTCGGCGCCGAACGCGTCGAGCATGCGTTGCGCGGTGTCATGGGTCTCGTCGAGCGCCATGAACGCCGCCTTGCGCGCCCCCGCGCTGTCGGGATCGTCCTTGTCCTTGTTGCGCGGCCCGAGGGCGGTGATGCAGGCGAACGCGGCGTCCCTGACGAGCGCGAGGGTGAACCCGAGCGACTGGGGGAGATCGTCGACCCGCCCGGGCGGCGCCGCCGCGAGGAGGGCGCCGAGATCCTCGCCCGCCTCCTTCAGCCGGTCGGCCACACCCTGCTCGACGAGCCTGCCCGCCCGGCGGACCGCCAGGGCGACACCGGCCTCCGACAGCTCGTCGGTGACCACAGAGGTCACCCGGTCGACCAGCTCGTGCGCCTCGTCGACCACCACGACGTCGTGCTCGGGCAGGACGGGGAAGTCCTCCATCGCGTCGATCGCCAGCAGTGCGTGGTTGGTGACCACGACGTCCGCCTCGCCCGCGCGCTGCCTGGCCAGCTCGGCGAAGCACTCGGCGCCGCTCGGGCAGCGCTGCGCGCCCAGGCATTCCTTGGCGTGCACCGAGAACTGCCGCCAGGCCAGGTCGCTGACGCCGGGGACCAGCTCGTCCCGGTCACCGGTCTCGGTCTCGTTCGCCCACTCCTGGATCCGCTGGACCATCCGCCCGGTGGCGCTCACCTCACGCGGGTCGAAGAGCTGGTCGTCCTCGTCGTCGGGCATGCCGGCGCCGGTCTTGTGGCGGCAGAGGTAGTTGCGCCGGCCCTTGAGGATCGCGAACTCGGGCTTGTGCGGCAGATGCTTCTCCAGCGTGTCCGCCAGCCGGGGCAGGTCGCGATCGACGAGCTGGCGCTGGAGCGCGATCGTCGCGGTCGACACGACGATGGCGTCGCCGGTCTCCATGGCGTGCCTGATCGCGGGGACGAGGTAGGCGAGGGACTTGCCGGTGCCGGTGCCCGCCTGGACGGCCAGGTGCCGGTCGCTCTCCACGGCCTCCTGCACGGCTCGCGCCATCGTGACCTGACCGGGCCGCTCGGCGCCCCCGAGGCCGGTCACCGCCGCGGTGAGCAGCTCGTCGACAGGGGGCAGCGCGATCTTGGAGTCAGTGGATGGCACGGGAGAACGCTACCTGCTGCCGCCGACATTCGTTGCGTGACCGCGTCGGCACATCCCGGCGTTCCCGGTCCGGCTGGGCGAGCCGCATGGCACACTGGCGAGCATGCCCCTGATGGTCAAAAGTGATCTACCCGGCGGGGCGCGGGGGGTCCGGGACGGCACTGGAACTGGCGTTTCTGTAGGGATTCCCGTGGTCGAGTGGACGGATAAGGGCAGGTAAAGGCACTATGTCTGCCATGTCGGAAGTTGTCCCACTGCCATCGTTCGGTGAGGTGTTCTTTGACGCCCGCGGCCAGGACCGCGTTCTCCGGGTCACCTGGCACGAGGGAACGCTCGTCCTGAGCCTCTGGCGGGGCGAGATGTGCACCGCGAGTTTCCGCATGCCCATGGACGACGTCGGACGCCTCATCGACACCCTCGATGACGGCTTCACCGAGGCCGGCGGCCAGTACGCCGACGACCCGGGGACCGGCCCGCTGCACCAGGTCGACACGGGCCGGCTCGACGCGGGGGAGTACCCCGGAACCGGCCAGTACACCCGCCCGCAGCTCACCGAGCCGCCCGCGCAGGGATACCCGCCCCAGCAGGGCCAGGGAGGGTACGCCCAGCCCGGCCAGGGCGCCGTGCCGTACCAGCCGGAGCCGCAGGCTCCCGCCTACGCGCAGGCCGGCCCGGACGGCGGCTACGGCCGACCCGACGGTTACGGTCAGGACGGTTACGGCCAGGCGGACGGTTACGGCCAGGCGGACGCCGGCTACGGGCACCCGGACGCCGGCTACGGCCCGGACCAGGGCTACGGCCAGCCGGATCAGGGCTACGGTCCCGACCAGGGCTACGGCCAGCAGGACGGCGGTTATCCGCAGGCCGGGCCGGACTACGGCAGGGCCGACCAGGGCTACGGCCAGCAGGACCCCGACTACGGCCAGCCGGTGCCGTACCAGCAGGAGCCGGCGCCGGCCGCCCTCGGCCCGAACGACGTGCTGGTGGCCAGGGGCGCGCCCGGCGGCAGGGACCGGCGTGGCGCCTCCTCGGGCGACAGCGTCCCCAGGGAGAACATGATCGTGGGCGACTCCCTGCCCTACGAGCCGTCCCCCGGTTCCTACGGCCAGTACGAGACCGGCCAGGGGCAGTACGACCCGGGCTACGAGAGGGGCCAGTACGACCAGGGGGCGCGGTCCTACGACGCGGCGTCCCGGCCCGCCGACTCCTCTGGGGGCTCGTACGACCCGGGGGAGCCGGTGTACCAGTTCCCCTCTCCGGTGCCGGGACGGCCGGCGTACCGGTTCGATCCCGAGCCCTACCCCCAGCAGGGGCAACACCAGGGCCAGCAGCAGCCGCCGCACCAGCCGCCGCACCAAGGGGTGGATCCGAACGATCCGCTGGGCCTCGGCACGTCACCGGCGCGCCAGACCGACCCCTCCCTGACCCGGCCGTACGTGCAGGATCCGGTTTACACGACCGGCGAGCGGCTGCGTCCGGAACAGCGGGACGAACGCGACTGGTGATCGGGGGACCGCCCGGAGCCCGTGACGGCCGCGCGGGTACGCTCGACCGTTGATGGATATCTCGACGGCGGCCGGACTGGTCCTGCTGGCCACCGGCGCCCTCGTGGTGGCCGCGATCGCCAGGAGACGGGACCTTTCGGCGCCCCTGCTGCTGGTGATGGCCGGGCTGGCCCTGTCGTACGTCCCGGGAGTGCCCGAATACCGGCTCGACCCCGAGATCGTCCTGGTGGTGTTCCTCCCGCCGCTGCTGTACTCGGCCGCGCTGGACAGCTCCTACCTGCGGCTGCGCGACACCAAGCGGGCGGTGGGCCTGCTGTCGGTGGGCCTGGTGCTGTTCACCACCGTCGTGATCGGCCTGGTCGCGCACGCGATGATTCCGGAACTGCCGCTCGCCGCCGCCTTCGCGCTGGGCGCGATCGTGGCACCGCCGGACGCGGTCGCCGCGGTCGCCATCGGCCGCAGGCTCGGCCTGCCGCGCAGGCCGCTCACGATCCTGATCGGCGAGAGCCTGTTCAACGACGCCACCGCGCTCACGGCGTTCCGGGTCGCGGTCGGCGCGGTGGTCGGGACGGGTGTCGGGCTTCTCGAGGCGGGCGGGGAGTTCCTCTACGCCGCCGGCGTCGGCATGGCCATCGGCCTCGCCATCGCCTACGTCGCCGGGCTCCTGTTCCGGAGGCTCACCGACGCGCTCGTGACGAACGCCACGTCCCTGATCCTGCCGTACGGCGCGTACCTGGCGGCGGAGTCCGCGCACGCCTCCGGCGTGATCGCGGTCGTGATCGTGGGACTGTACCTCGGCCACCGGCTGAGCCACACGTCGTACGGGACCCGGCTCATCTCCAACGCGGTCTGGCAGGTCGCCGACTTCATCCTGGAGTCGATCGTCTTCATCCTCATCGGGCTCCAGCTCCGCCCGATCGTGCTCGGGCTGTCGGGTGAGCCCCTCGGCCGGATCCTGACGTACGCGCTGGTCCTGTTGCTGGTGGCGGTGGTGGCGCGGGTGGTCTGGATGATCCCCTCGACGTACCTGCCGAGGATCCTGTCCAAGCGGATCAGGCGGCGCGAGCCGAACCGGCCGCCGTGGCGGCACGTGGTGGTCCTGAGCTGGGCGGGCATGCGCGGCGTGGTCTCGCTCGCCGCCGCGTTCGCCCTGCCGCAGGACTTCCCCCGGCGCAACCTGCTGCTGTTCGTGACCTTCGTCATCGTGATCGGCACTCTGGTCGTTCAGGGGTTGTCCTTCCCCTGGCTGATCAGGAAGCTGGGCGTGTCGAACGAGCGCGAGCGCTACCAGGACGACCTGCACGAGGCCGCGGCGCAGCAGGCCGCCGCCGACGCGGCGCTGGCCAGGCTGGACGAGATGGTCGCCGACGGCGTGCTCGACGTCCACGAGGAGGTCATCACGATCCTGCGCGACCGTGCCGAGCGCAAGGCGCTGCACGCGTGGGAGCGGCTGGGCGGCGGCATCGGCCCGGAGGGTGAGGAGACGCCCGCGTCGCTCTACCGCCGTCTGCGCCGGGAGATGATCGACACGGAGCGAGAAGTGATCATCCGGCTCCGGGACGAGCGCCGCATCGACGACGAGGTGCTCCGGCGGATGATGCAGGAGCTCGACTTCGAGGAGGCGACCCTGGTCCGGGACTGACCAGCAGGTCCCGTCACGCCGGGTCAGGCCATCAGATTGTCCAGGTAGCACCAGCGCCAGCTCTCTCCGGGCTGGAACGAGACGATGACCGGATGTCCGGTGTCCCGGAAATGGGCGGTGGCGTGCCGTCCGGGCGAGGAGTCGCAACATCCGATGTGCCCGCAGTCCAGGCACTTGCGCAGGTGGACCCAGTGCGTCCCCGTGGCGAGGCACTCCTCGCACCCCTGCGGGGTCACCGCCGCCGGACTGCCCGCGGCCTCCAGATGTTCGCACGATGCCATGGGGTTCCACCCTTTCCTCAGGTTCAGGTCTCTCGGGGTCCCGGATCTCCGGGGTCTCCCTGCCTCTCCGGCGAGATCTCGGGCAATCCTGTTCGTGAGCCGCCGAAAAGGCGTGCTCGCGCGTCTTCAGCCTAGGTGCCGCCGTTCCCGGGAACATGCCTGCCCGTTTCCGGCATTCCACCATAACTAAGGGGAAATACGGCAAAATATCCTGTGTTTCATGGATGGGCACGAACCGGACCCTCGTTTCACGCTGGCCAACGAGCGGACGTTCCTCACCTGGCTCAGCACCTCGCTCGCGATGAGCGCGGGCGGCATCGCGATGGCGGCGGTGCCGGCGAACATCTTCGTGGACTGGGTCAAGACGCTGCTCGCCGTCGTGCTCGTGGTGCTGTCCGCGATGACCGCGGTCATGGCCTATCCCCGCTGGCGGCGCGTCCAGCAGGCGCTGCGCCGCCAGGATCCGCTCCCGCCGCCCGCCCTCGCGCCCCTGTTCGGGTACGGCGTGGCCGCGGTGGCGGTCATCGCCCTCGTACTGATCCTGATGGCCTGACGCCTCCCGAGACGGGAGTCCCCGAGATGGGTTCTGACATCACCTCCGCGGCCTGGGATCCCGGGCTGCAGAACGAGCGCACCCGCCTGGCGTGGGTCCGCCTGGGCGCGGCCTTGTGCACACTCGGCCTCGTCGCCGCCGGCGTGACCGTACGGCACGGCATGGGCGGCGTGCCGCTCGCCGCCTTCGCCTTCGGCGCGCTGTGCGGCGCGATGCTCCTCGCCCGCGTCGGCGTCCGCTTCGAGCGGCTCCAGCGGGCACTGCACCTGGGACATCCGCTGGACTTCATGACCGACGCGCTGATCGCCTGGTCAGGCGTCATGGCCGTCGTGGCGGGCGCCGTGATCTTCGTCGTGTCCGCGTGAGACCGGCGCCCCGCGGGCCCGCCGATCTCCTGAACGTCTCAGCCCTCGCGTCGCTCCGACCTGCGGCGACGAGGGCCGCGGCCGATATCGGCGCCTGGCCGCGCCCGCGTGACCAGGGTGCGAGGAGCCGCTCGGAGGCGGGGGATCAGTCGGCGGCCAGCGCGATGGTCGCGGCGACCTCCTCGTGCCGCTCGGTCTCCTCCTGGGCGAACCGCTCCGCGTCGAGCTTTTCGGCGATCTCCTCGTCCTGCCTCATCAGGGCCTCAAGGCTCTGCCCGGCCATGTCGAGGACGCCCATGTCGGCGTACGCCTGCTGCAGGCGCGGGCTCCACAGGCCGATGTCCTTGACGCACGGCACGATCCGGCTGAACAGCAGCGAGCGGAACAGCTTGAGGTAGTCCGACTCGTCGACGCACCGCATCGCCTCGTCGACATCCTGCCTGGACAGGTCGAGGGCCTCCCACGTCTCACGGCCGCGCAGGCGGTCGCGCATCAGGTAGCAGCCTTCGATGACGAAGTCCTCGCGCTCGCGCCGCTCGGCCTCCGACAGGTTCTTGTAGTAGTCGCGCAGCGCCATCCGGCCGAACGCGACGTGCCTGGCCTCGTCCTGCATCACGTACGCGAGGATCTGCTTGGGCAGCGGCTTGGTGGTGATGTCGCGCATCACGCCGAACGCGGCGAGCGCGAGGCCCTCGATCAGCACCTGCATGCCGAGGTAGGGCATGTCCCAGCGGGAGTCGTTCAGCGTGCTGTCCAGCAGGGCCTTGAGGTGTTCGTTGATCGGGTAGGCCAGCCCGACCTTCTCCTTGAGGAACCGGGCGTAGGTCTCGGCGTGCCGGGCCTCGTCCATCGTCTGGGTGGCGGCGTAGAACTTCGAGTCCAGGTCCGGCACCGACTCCACGATGCGGGCCGAGCAGATCATCGCTCCCTGCTCGCCGTGCAGGAACTGGGAGAACTGCCAGGCCGCGCCGTGGAGGCGGACGTCCTGGCGCTGCTGCTCGCCCATCCGCTCCCACAGGGGGGTGCCGTAGATCGCGATCGTGTTGTCGGGGATGCCGAGAACGTTGTACGGGTCGACTTCGAGGTCCCAGTCGATGCGTTTGACCGAGTCCCACTGCTTGTCCTTGCCCTTCTGGTAAAGGGCGAGCATGCGGTCCCGGCCGTCATCGTATTCCCAGGTAAACCTGGCAGAACCGGTCATCTCCACGTCCCACGTGGAGAGCTCGGCGGGGATGGTGTAAAGCTCGTGGGTCGACACCTTGACCTCCCGTCTACGTACACCGTACGTACGTCACCGTGTCACGTACGCTGTACGTCGTCAATGGCCTGGGGGAGAATCGGTTCCATGTCCACCCTGAACCGGGCGAGGATCGTCGCCGCCGCCGTGGATCTCATCGAGCGCGAGGGCGCCGACGCGATCTCGATGCGCAGGATCGCCGCCGAGCTCGGCGTCGGGGTGATGTCCCTCTACAACCACGTGCCGAACAAGTCGGCCCTGCTGGACGGCGTGGCCGAGGCGGTGCTCTCGGAGATCGAGTTCACCGACGACCCGTCCGCCCATTGGACCGATCGGGTCCGCATCCAGGCGCGGGCGTTCCGGCAGATCGCCCATCACTACCCGCGCTCCACGATGGTCGTGGTGAGCCGCCAGCTCCGGTCCCCGGCGGGGATGCTCCCGGCCGAGCGCGCCCTGGCCACCCTGCGCGACGCGGGCTTCGAGGGCGGGGAGGCGGTGCGGATGTTGCGCATGTTCATCGCCTACATCGTCGGCTCGCTGCTCCGCGAGGTCGGTGTGACGCCGACCTTCGCCCCCGTACGCCCGGACGCTCCGGTGGCCGAGGCCGATCCCGCCCTGTTCCCCGAGCTCAGCGCCCGCGCGCAGGAACTCGGCGCGTGCGATCACGAGGCGGAGTTCGAGTTCGGGCTGGAGCTGCTCGTCCAGGCCATGGCCGTACGGCTCGGCGAGCGCGGCCTGTCCGGCCACGAGACGGCGTGACATCACCCGGAATGCTCCTGATCCCCGGTTCTCGACGGACTCGAAGGTCACGCCCGTCGTCCCGGCACCGGAGGCCGGTCCTGCCGGCCGGCGCGAGGCGACGGCCGACAGGATCCACGTCGAGACCTCAATAGACGTCGAAGACGACGTCGACCCAGTAGTTGGTGGCTTGGAAGGTGTTGGTCGGGAAGGTGTTCGTCGCGCTGTAGGAGTACACGCCGTTGCCGCCCTGTGCGCCGTCCGCGAGCCCGATGAGCGGCTCGTTCGTGTATTGCGTGGTGAAGTACGGCCGGGTCACGGAGTAGTAGCCGGACGTCGTGTGGTAAGAGGCGACGTACGTGGTGCCGGCGGAAACGGGGACAGGTGTCAGGAAGAACACCTGCTGCCAGCCGGAGGCGGTCTCCCCGAAGGACGTCGTGCTCGCGAGTAACTGTCCGTCGCTCGTCCAGAGACTCACGGTGTGGGTCCCCGTGTTCAGCGGCCCCTTGTAGAACCGGATGCCCCGGATGCTTCCGCCGGTGATCGATGAGAATTTGACGCCGAGCGCCACGGGCTGCGGGTCGGGCTGGCTCACGACGGCCGGAACCGCCCCGTCGTCCCACAGACTGGCCGAGGGCGCGAACATCACGTCGACCCAGTAGTTGGTGGCCTGGTAGGTGTTGGCCGGGAAGGTGTTCGTCGCGCCGTAGGCGTATACGCCGTTGCCGCCTTGATCGCCGTCCTGCGGACTGACGAGCGCCCCGTTGGCGTACGCGTCAGTGAAATAGGAGTTATTCGTCGAATAATGGCCCGACGGTGCCAGGTAAGAGGCGACATAGGTGGTGTTGGCGACGATCGACACGGGGGTTGAGAAGGTCACCTGCTGCCAACCCGAAGCCGTTTCATTGGTGAACGTCGCGCTGGCGAGCTGCTGTCCGGTGCTCGTCCACAGGCTTCCGATGTGGGTTCCCGTGTTCTGGGGGCCCTTGTAGAAGCGGATGCCGGTGACCATGCCACTCGTGACCGCCTGGAACTTGACGCCGAGCGTCACGGACTGGGAGTCCGGGCTCGACAGAACCGCGGGGATGAACGTGTCGTCCCACAGGCTGTCCATCGGTACGAACAATACGTCCACCCAGTAATTGCTGGATTGGTAGGTATTGGTCGGGAACGAGCTGGTCGCACCGTAGCTGTAGACCCCGTTGCCGCCGCCCGCGCCGTCCGCGAGGGCCGTGAGCGGCCCGTTCGTGTGCGGGGTGGTGAAATACGGGCGCGTGAACGAATAGTGTCCCGACGGCGCGAAATATGAGGCGACATATGTCACGCCGGCGCTGACGGTGACAGGCGTGGCGAAGTCCACCTGCTGCCACCCGCTCGACGTCTCGCTGGTGAACGTCGCACTCGCCAGGAGCTGGCCGCTCGAACTCCAGAGATTGCCGGTGTGCGTTCCCGTGTTGAGCGCGCCCTTGTAGAACCGGATGCCCCTGATGACGCCCGCCTGGCTCGCCTGGAACCTGACCCCGAGCTCCACCGAGTTGGAGTCGGGGGAGGAGTCCACAGCGGGCACGTCGGTGGGCGCGAAGATCGTACAGGCGGTGCACGCCGTCACCACCGTGACGTTCAGCGTGGTGGAGGTGGTCTGGAGGTTGCCGATGTCGTCGACGGCCCGGACACTGATCGTCGCGGGCCCGGCGGTCGTGGGCTCCCAGCGGTACTGCCAGCTTGAGCGGCCCGTGGCCGGATGCCACGTGGCGCCGCCGTCGACCGACACCTCGACACCACCCACCACGCCACCGCCGGTGTCGGAGGCTGTTCCCTGGATGACCGTGGTCGTCAGAGTGGGCACCGTGCTGCCGCTCGCCGGGGCGGTGATCGTGGACGTCGGGGGGCTCGTGTCCGTGGACGCGGTGGCCGGGACCAGTCCGGGCTGGAGGCTGGCCGGCTGGGCTTTCATATCGGCGAAGAGGTTGACCGTGGCCTGCTGCATGGAAACGTTGGTGGGCGTACCGGGCCGGTCGTGCACGGCGTCGAGTCCCCATGCCCACTGGGTGGTCCCCGCTCCGAAGGTGAGCGCACCGTTCGAGGTTCTGTACAGCGTCAGAGCGTGGGTCGCGGTGCCGGGGCCGAACGCGCCGCCGAAGTTGACCAGGTATCTGTTCGTGACGCTGACGGATGTCCGCGAATACTTGACCGGGCCCGGCGGCTCCACCCCGTTGTTGGGCGTCACGTCCCATTCGTAGCCGAGCGTGCCGGCGGGGAAGACGGCGGTCTGGCCCGGCTGCAGCGACGCGACGGACGTGTTGCGCCACAGCCGCATGTCGCCGAACTCCGCCGGGACCGTGATCGAGTCGTTCGCGGTGCCGTTCACCCGGAACCATGTGCCGGTCACGGCGTTCTCCGGCCGCCCGCCGTCCGAGGGCGGCGAGAAACGAGGGTCGCGCCAGGTGCCGGTCCACTGCGGGCTCGGGTCGATCTTGGCGTTGGCCGTCGTCTCCTTGTAGCAGACGAGCGTCCGGAAGGGCGTGGCCGACCCGTCGACGCTGGCCTCCCACCTCGTCTTCCAGAACATCTCGTTTCCCGAGAAGAAGGCGAGGTTGACACCCTGATTCTGGGCGGCCACGACATTGTTGCGCATCTCGTTGGACCAGTACTCGTCATGTCCGCTGGACATGTACATCTTGTGGGTGAGCAGCGCCGCCGGGCGCATGGCGGTGTCGACGTCCGTGGTGTAGCTGACGTCGTAGCCGTTCGCCTCGGCCCATCGGACCATGGGGTACTCGGAGTTGAAGAAGAAGCTCTCCACCGAACCGTTGCAGCAGCTGCTGCCCCGGGTGGTCACCGGCCGGTTGTAGCTGACCTTGAAGGCGCGACCCGCGGAGGTGGGCGCCAGGTAGAGGCTCCCGCCGCCGTAGGTGTTGTACGCCTGCCAGGTGGCGTCGGAGGTCTGCAGCAGGATGTCCGATCCGCGCTCGTCATCCCGCACCACGAAGATGATCTGGCTCGCGCCGGTCGTACCGTCCGTCCTGACCAGGTTGGCGAGATAGACGCCAGAGACCGCGCCGGCGGGCACGGCCCATGACGCCGACACGGCCCAGTTGCCGCAGTCGTACAACCCGGTCGACGTGTCGCTGACGCAGGCCGGCTGGGTCTGTGGCAGGGCCGCCGAGGGAGTGATGCTCGTGATCTGCCGCGCGCCGTCTCCCCCGTAGTAGCCGACGCGGTAGATGTCGACGCGATAGGCGGTCGCGTCCGTATTGACCTTGAACTGGACCGTCTGCCCGTGGTTGACGCTCATCTGTGTCGCGAAGCCCTGGATGTTGGTGCTGCCCGCTCCAGGGATGTCCCACTGGCTCGGCGGAGTGCCGGGCAGGCTGTTCTCCAGGCAGATGATCGAGGTCGGCGGGCAGGCCGCACGGAGCGCGCGAGCACTGACCGCTCGGTTCCTGGCCGCCGGACCTCTGCTTGCAGAGCCGTTCTTCTTCGCGACGCCGGCCTTGTACGCGTGGGCGAGCGTCGTGGCGGGGCCGGCCCGGTGCGCCTGGGCGAGCGTCCTCGCGGACGCCGGGAGCGCGGTGCCGGCACCGGTCACCGCGCTCGTATGGAGGATGGGACCGCCCGGCCTCGCCTTGTCCGCCGAGGAGGACGAATCCAGCAGACCGATGACCACGATCAGGCCGAGTCCGAAGGCGATCAGACCCGCCCGGAGCAGGCGCCGGTCGGATGAGGGGGTTCTCGTCATATTTGGCATGCGCATTCCCATTCGCACAGCCCGCCGCGGGTTCGGGTAAAGAAGACCGGCCAGGTCGGCGCCCGACGTGTGGTTTACGCGAGAGGATCGGCGGGTTTCCCGTAATGGGGAAGGGGGTCGGGGGTTTCTCTTGAAAGCGTATTTTCGGTTGGTCGAACTGGGAAGAGCAGGTCGAGATGATGTGTGTGGAACCGTGGGGCCCGGCCGGGTCGGCTGGGATGTCAGCTGATGTCGAAGACCACGTCGACCCAGTAGTTGGTGGACTGGTAGGTGTTCGTGGGGAACGTGTTGACGGCGCTGTAGGTGTAGACGCCGTTTCCGCCCTGGTCGCCGTCCTGGAAGGCGATCAATGACTGGTTGCTGTACTGGGAGGTGAAGTAGGGGCGAGTTATCGAGTAATTTCCGGATTTCGTGTGATATGAGGCGACATAGGTGGTGTTCGCGGTGATGGGGACGGCGGTGGGGAAATTCACCTGTTGCCAGCCGAACGCGGTCTCGTTGGTGGAGGTGGCGGTGGCGAGCTGCCGGCCGTCGGCGGTCCACAGGCTCGCGGTGTGGGTGCCGGTGTTGAGCGGCCCCTTGTAGAACCGGATGCCCCTGATCGTGCCGTTGGCGACCGCCTTGAATTTCACGCCCAGCGCCACGGCCTGTGGATCGCCCTGCGTCGTGACCGCCGGGGTCGTGGAGTTGCTCCACAAGCTGGCGGACGAGACGAAGACCACGTCTACCCAGTAGTTGCTGGCCTGAAAGGTGTTCGTGGGAAACGTGTTGACGGCGCTGTACTTGTAGACGCCGTTCCCGCCCTGGTCGCCGTCGGCCGGTCCGACGAGCGGGTCAGTGCTGCGCGGGGACGTGAAGTAGGGACGAGTTATCGAGTAGTTTCCGGATGCCGTGTGGTACGAGGCGACGTAAGTGGTGTTCGGAATTATGGGGACAGGGGTGGAAAAGTTCACCTGTTGCCAGCCGGACGCGGTCTCGTTGGTGGAGGTGGCGGTGGCGAGCTGCTGGCCGTCGATGGTCCACAGGCTCGCGGTGTGGGTGCCGGAGTTGAGCGGCCCCTTGTAGAAGCGGATGCCGGCGACCGCTCCGGCCGTGGCCGTCCTGAACTTCAGACCGAGCACCACGGGCTGCGGGTCGTTGACCGACGCGATGGCCGGGGTCGCCGAGTTGTCCCAGAGCGAGGCCGTCACCACCTGGGTGATCGGCTGCGACTTGCTGGGGGCGAAGTGGATGATCGCCTCGTTGTCGGGCGTGTTCCCGCCCAGATAGACGGCCGTGATCGAGTGCTCACCCGCGGACAGTGACGTGGTGTACGTGACCGACCCGACGCTCTGGTCGTAGACGATCGCGAGCACCGTGGTTCCGTCCTTGAAGGCCACCTGCCCCGCGGGAACGATGGAGCCGCTGACCGCGTTGACGGTGGCCGTGAACGTGACCGGCTGCCCCTGCGCCGAGGGGTTCTGCGAGACGGTGAGCGTCGTGGTGGTCGGCGGGTCGTTCGGGACGATGACGAGGGTGCTCGGCAGGCCGTTGTTCGTGCCCTGGATCTGGACGTCCTCGGCCAGCGCGAGGACGCGGCCGAAGATCGACGCGCCGAAGGAGATCGTGGCCGTGGCCTGCGTGAGGACGTTGCCGCGGAACGTGCAGTTCTGGCCGAAGTTCGTGTCGCCGGTGAACTCCCAGAACACGTTGTTCGCCTGAGCTCCGCCGACCAGGTCGATGTTGCTGACGTTCGCGGCGGCCAGCGTGTTGCCCCTGAAGATGAAGACCGCGTCCGGGTCGCTCTGCGCGTCGAGCGTCAGGGTGCCCGTGATCGTGAAATTGCCCCCTGCCGTGGTGTAGAGACCCGGGGTCTTGGTCGTGCCGCCGAGCTCCGCGTTCACGTTCGTGGCCCCGGTTCGCCCGGCGATGTCGTTGTAGGCGGCTACGGCGTCGGACCTGGCGCTCGCGGCGTTCGTGTCGTTGGCGTGGATGACGCCGGTGACGGCGCCCGGAGGGAATCCGGCGATGGACCCGCTCGGGCTGACCCCGAGGTTTCCCATGAGGCTGGTCTGGTTCACGTTTCTGACGAGCGTGGTGCCGAGGACGGCGTAGGACGACGCGGAGCCGAGGCTCACCGGTGCCTGGACGGCGGCGGCGGTGTCGGACATGACGACGATCGTCCCCAGCGCGAGGACCGCGGCGATCGCGGCCGCGAGCAGTGGCCGGCGACGGGCACGGATGGCACGCGGGATCAGCGTCACCGCGTGCGCGTGGTGTGCGGGCTCCGCCGCGTCGGGCGTTTGATGCGGGGCGTCGCGATGAGATGCGGACATACGACTCAACTCTTCAATCTTTGCCGTGCCGGCTCTTCTGGCCGGGCGCCGATGGCTGCAGAGATATGAAAAATGCGGCATTTGCCGTTTTTGGCCACCGCCGCCCGGCGGAGAGGCTCTTCCATCGCGCCGCCCGCACGACTTCGGGAGAATTGTGGCGGGTTGCGATTGACCACGACATTACCTCCGAGGAATCCCTGATCGCCAGAGGGTATGGTCATGGTCATTACGCGCTAAGAATTGCGAAATTTCCTGATATTTCGGCCTTTACAGTGCCAGTTTCAGGTCCGGTCGCGTTTAACGACCTTGTCAATGGCACGATCACGGCAAGAGCGTGATCGTGCAAGAGGGGCTCCGGCGCGACCCCGGATGAGTTCCGTGGGCTTCGTCATCGAGGGATGAACCCGGTCGGCGAATGGAGGGGGAAGAGATATCCGGCCGCGGCGCGGAATCGGCCCGCTCGGCTCGGACGGAAGAGATCCACGCTGTGATCGGCCTCGGCGGCCGGGGACCTCGAAGGCCGCAAGGAAAATCGAAATGCCGTGCATATGCAGAGAAGCGCCCGGGCCGCGGCCCGGGCGCTTCACGAGGAGCGGTCCCTTCCCCTGGTCACTCCTCGGTCTCAGAGGTGTCCACCACGTCCACGAGCTTCAGATCATGACGTGCGGAACCGTCAGTACCAGTTGTTGGATTGGAAGTGGCCCCACGCTCCGCACGGCGAGCCGTACCGGAGCCTGATGTACTTCAGCCCCCATCTGATCTGGGTCACCGGGTTGAACCGCCAGTCGACGCCGGTCCCGCTCATCTTGTTGCCGGGCAACGCCTGCGGGATGCCGTACGCCCCGGAACTCGGGTTCTCCGCCCGATGGTTCCAGCCGCTCTCCCTCGTCCACAGGCTGTCCAGGCACTGGAACTGGGTGCCCGGCCATGATCGACGGGCCACGAGGCGGAAGGCGTACGCCTTGTTGAGAATCGCGGGTGCCGCCGCGCTCACCCTGCGCTTGACGGCCTTGGCGCTGGTCCTCCAGACCGCGTTGTGCACCGTCGTTATCCCGCGTGCGGACATCGCGTCCGCCTGTTCGGCGGCCGCTTCGGCGGCCTCCGTCGTCGCCTGGTCGGTGGCCTGCGTGGCGGTCCGCTCGGTACTCGCGGCCGCGCCGCTTCCCGCGCCTCCGACCACGGAGACGGCGATGACCGCCGCCGCCGCGTTGCGCATGAGAACTCTGTTGCTGTCCAATTCGGTCCTTGTCGTCGGGTCGCGTGCGGAGGGGGCGCACTCGCGGTACGCCCGCCAGGCGGTCCAGCGCCCATGGCGTGGGCACGGCCGTCCGCTCGGCCTCACCGGATTCAACGTGCACTCCCGGGCAGGCGCCGCGACGGGTCCTTCAGCCGGATTGAAGTACGCCACCCCGCCCCGATCCGGTGAACTGCGACACACTGCAGAAAGTTGTTTGCCGCTCCCGCGATGACTTCTGGAGCTCCCAAGAGGATCCGCTGGTCAGGTGCCCTCGCGGGCGGGGACGTCGGTTCCGGAAAGTTGCCCGTGGCTTGGGGTTTGCCGCTCACACCCTGTCTGACCAGCGGATCCGTCCGCCGCGCGACCGTCGCGTGGCATGCTCGCGACGGAACTTTTACCGCCTCCCGCCGCGTCCCGCCGAATGGTGTTCTGGGTAAAGTCGGCGCCATGAGCATTCTCGAGATTCCGGTTCGGACCCTGGACGGAGCGGCGACCACGCTCGGCGACATCCTCGGAGGCCGGGCGGCGCTGGTGGTCAACGTGGCGTCGAAGTGCGGGCTCACCCCGCAGTACGGCGGCCTCGTCCGCCTCCAGGAAACCTACGGCGACCGCGGCTTCACGGTCGTCGGCGTGCCGTGCAACCAGTTCATGGGCCAGGAGCCCGGCTCCGCCGAGGAGATCCAGGAGTTCTGCTCCACGACCTACGGCGTGGACTTCCCCCTCCTGGAGAAGACCGACGTGAACGGCGACGACAGGCACCCGCTCTACGCGACCCTGACCGAGGTGTCCGACGCCGAGGGCGCCGCCGGCGACATCCAGTGGAACTTCGAGAAGTTCCTGGTGGACGGCGCGGGCGAGGTGGTCGCGCGGTTCCGGCCGCGTACCGAGCCCGAGGCGCCCGAGGTCGTCGAGGCGATCGAGAAGGTCACCACCGGCTGACTCGGCCTTCTCGGCGGCATGGCGGCCGATGTCACTGGCGTGGCCTCCTGGGCCCGCAGCTGGCCCGTACGACGAGTTCGGAGGGCAGCATGACCGTGCGCGGCCTGCGCCCCTGCCGCAGGACCAGTTCCGCGGCACGGTAGCCGATGTCCTGGGCGGGCTGAGCGATCACCGTGAGCGGGGGAGAGCACAGCTCGGCCCAGGGCACGTCGTCGAACATGATCAGTGAGACGTCGCGCGGGACGCGCACGTCCAGCTCCCTGGCGGCCAGGACGGTCGCCTCGCCCAGGATGTTGCCGCCGGTAAGCACGGCGGTGACGTCGGGGCGGCGCTGCAGCAGGCCCGCCGCCGCGGCGTAGGCCGAATCCCGGCTCGCCCGCGCGTGGACGACGAGTTCGTCCTCCACGGGCACGCCGAGCGCCTTGAGCGCGCCGGTGAACGCCGCCACGCGCTGCGACTGGCCGCGCCGGGCCAGGAAGGCGATCTTCCGGTGGCCGAGACCGGTCAGGTACTCCACCGCGGTCCGCACCCCGCCGCGGTCGTCGGCCAGCACGGCGGGCACGTCCGGCACGTCAGGCTCCGCCCTCCGGCTCGCGAAGACGACGTTCACCCCGGCGCGCAACACCGGATCCCACGCGTCGCCGTCGCCGGACGGCACCGCGATGACCCGGTCCATGCTCTGCTCGATGAGCGTGCCGATCATCTCGCTCTCCCGCTCGGGATCGTCGCCGGTGACGCCGATCGTGACCGGCTCGCCGTACGAGCGGGCGCAGGACAGCACACCGTCGGCCAGTCGCGCGTAGAAGCTGTCGGTGATGTCGGGGACGAGCAGGCCGACGCCGCCGGTGCGCCGCTGGCGGAGGTTCCGGCCGAGCGCGCTCGGGTGGTAGTCGAGCCGCGCCGCCGCCGCCAGCACCTTCTCCCTGGTCTCGGCGCTCGCCGACCCGCCCGACAGCACGCGGGACACGGTCGCGACGCCCACACCCGCGGCCTCCGCCACATCCTTGATCGTCGTACGGCGCTGCACTGGCATCTGCATGGAAACGATTCCATCATCTTTCCATCGCCGTCGCCAGTCTCAGAATGGTAACGAGGCCCGTGTGACAAGCGGAATAAGTTGACAGGTCCCGATCTGTCCGCTGTGATTCTTGAAAACGTATCCACTTCCTGTGGTCATCCCCAGGAGAGGAAGCCCAGCCCGCATCGGGGGGACCCAGACTGCTGGACGGGGCGGAATCGTCAGGAAGCGACGAAGGACTGAGATGGCTTCTATCGTTCTGAACGGCGTCGACAAGATCTACGCGGGCGGCGTCAAGGCAGTGAACGGCCTGAACCTGGAGATCAGGGACGGTGAGTTCATGGTGCTGGTCGGCCCGTCCGGCTGCGGCAAGTCCACGGCCCTGCGCATGATCGCGGGCCTCGAGGACATCAGCGGCGGCGAGATCGTCATCGGCGACCGGGTGGTCAACCACCTGCCCCCGAAGGACCGCGACATCGCGATGGTGTTCCAGAACTACGCGCTCTACCCCCACATGACGGTCGAGGAGAACCTCGCCTTCGGCCTCAAGCTCCGCAAGATGCCCAAGGCCGAGATCGCCAAGCGGGTCAACGAGGCCGCCAAGATGCTCGGCCTGGAGCAGTACCTCAAGCGCAAGCCGGCCGCCCTCTCCGGTGGTCAGCGCCAGCGTGTCGCCATGGGCCGCGCCATCGTCCGCGAGCCGCAGGCGTTCCTGATGGACGAGCCGCTTTCCAACCTGGACGCCAAGCTCCGCGTCTCCATGCGCGCCTCGCTGAACCAGCTCCACGAGCGTCTCGGCGTCACCACGGTCTACGTCACCCACGACCAGGTCGAGGCCATGACCCTCGGCGACCGCGTCTGCGTCCTGCGCGACGGCCTGCTCCAGCAGGTCGACACCCCGCAGAACCTGTTCGACAACCCGGTCAACCTGTTCGTCGCGGGCTTCATGGGCTCGCCGTCGATGAACTTCACCTACGCCGAGCTGGTCAGGGACGGCAGCGGCGCCGCCGTCGCGTTCGCCAGCTACCGGCTCCCGGTCCCGGAATCCACCTTCGCGGAGAAGCCGGGCCTCGACCGCTACATCGGCAAGAAGATCATCCTCGGCATCCGCCCGTCCGACTTCGAGGACTCGGTCGCCGCGAACGGCAACGCCTCCGGCTGGGTCCGCCTCGCGGTCCGCGCGAACGTGACCGAGGAGCTGGGCTCCGAGATCAACGTGCTGTTCACGATCGACGCCCCGCCGGTCGAGCACAAGGACACCGTGGCCGCGCAGAACGACGGTGACGAGGAGGAGACGACCCTGCCGCTGGCCGGGGACAAGTCCCTGTGGACCGCCCGCGTCAACGCCCGCAGCCACGTCCGTCCCGGCCAGAACATCGACCTGGTCGTCGACACCCACAACCTGCACTTCTTCGACGTCGACTCCGGCCTGTCCATCGGACACGAGGCCAACGTCGGCCGCTGAGCCGCACGGCTCACCTTCCCGGGGCCCTCGCCGCCTTCCCCCTCTCGCGGCGAGGGCCTTCCGGCTTCTTCCGGTTCTTCCGGCCCTTCACGCGCGCCGGCGGCTCACCAGGGGACAGGGGCGCCGGCGGGCAGGGTCACCAGGGCTGGTCGACGGGCACCCGGGGCGCCAGCCAGGGGAATACGACGTACCAGAGCAGACCCGCCGCGATCCCGATGAGCAGCAGGAAGACGACGAGCCGAGCCGCGGTGCCGCCGGGCAGCCGCCGCCAGATGAATCCGTACATGTCGGCCTTTCCCGGTTCAGGTGCGGCGTTCCCGGTCGGCGAGCACGCCGTGGACGATCAGGCGCTCGCTGGCGGAATACATCGGATTGCATGTGGTCATGGTGATCAGTGCCTTCGAGGGCGGTTCGGAGGGGTGGCCCGGCACCGGGGCGATGACGTCCAACCGGGTGGGGAGGACGACCTCCTTGCGGGTGACCCGGTAGGTGTACCGGGCCTCGTGGGTGTCCACCACGATGTCGTCACCGCGTCGCAACTCGCCGATGCGGTTGAACGGCGCCAAATACGTCGTCCGGTGCCCTGAGACGACGAAATTTCCTGTCTGTCCGGGCAATGCCGTGCCCGGATAGTGACCGGGACCCTCGCGCAATGCCTCGGCGTCCACGCCCTCGACGATGGCGAACGTGTAATCGGAACCCAGTCGGGGGATGCGGAGCAACGCGAGCGCGCTGCCGAGTCTGACCCTCCCGAGGCTCCTTTTCCCGTTCTTCTCGTGAATCTCCTGCTCGAACTGCTGTCGCAGGACGCGTTGGTGCCGCTCGGTGTAGGAGCCGGTGCCCCAGAGCAGATACGCGCAGAACATCAGCAGGACGACCCCGGCGGTGCCGCCGATCTCGCAGACGACTCGGAGAGCCGCCCTCACGGCGCTGTGGGTTTCGGCTGGTCACACACGCATCGAGTATCGCCGGACCGAGTGTCGGGAGGCGGCCTCGGTGACGGCGTTGGCCGATTCTTTAGTGACACGTCGCCGGACGGACATTCAGGTGCGCATATCAGCGCGTGCTCCTTCACAACCAGCCACGGCACCCGAAACCGACGTAAAGCCGAACGAATATCGGCGAGACGCTCCGCGAGCAGCGGTCGAAGCGTGGATGCTCCATGCGGCGATCGGATCCGCGGCACCGAAATAAGGCGATCGTCAACAAAGGGAGAACGGTCAGTGATCAGTCCGTAAGAAGCACGTGCCTGGCGGGGAACCTCTCAGCTTGCCGCATATAAAGCTTACGAGGTGAACGTGTCGCTGACATTTCGCCCAAATCGCCCATGGCGCGACCTATTACCATCGGGGAGTCCTAAGTGGTACGAAAAAACGCGATACCTATTCTGTTGTCGATGATGACGGCGGGAGCATTGTCTCTCGGACCCGTGGCGGCGGCGACCGCCGAAGCCGCCCTGCCGGTACCAGAGGGCATCGTGGTCGGGCAGCCGTATCCGCCGCTCCCCAACCTGCACCAGAACCTTCATCAAAGCCAGTCCCAGTCCCACGGGCAGCAGGGCAGGCAGCACCAGCGCAACAGGCAACACAACAGGTCGAACAGCTGGTCGCGCAGCGGCAACTGCAGCCCCAGCTGTGGGGGCTGCAGCGGTTGCCAGGCCAAGGGAGAGCTGCCGATGACGGGCGCTCCCGTGGCGGCGATGGCCACCGCCGGCGGAGGACTGCTCGCCGCCGCGGCGGCCGGACTCATCCTCACCGCGAGGCGTCGTCGATCCTCCCATGTGGGGCGGTAACCGTCGCCGTCTGGCCCTCATCGGCCTGTCGCTCCCAGCCGCCGGCCTCGTGCTGGCCGGCGGCTGGTCGGCACATCTCGGCCTGAGCGTGCGGGACCATCTGGAGGCCGCGAAGAACGCGTTCCTTCTGCTGGAATCGGAGGATCCCCGGGAACTGGCCGGGCCGTTGGCGGAAGCGCGGCGGCACGCGGCCGAGGCCCGGCGGCTGACCAGCGGTCCCGGCTGGTGGCTCGTCGCCCACGCTCCGTTCGTCGGAGACGCGGCGACCACCACGCAGGGGCTGGCCGAGGCCGCCGACGAGCTCAGCGATGTTCTCGGCGGGGTCTACCGCAGGGCCGCGCCGTTCCTGACGGCGAACACCCTCTCGATGAGCAACATGCGGCAGTTGCTCGACGGTCTCGACGCCGCGGCCCCGGTGCTGGACGACGGCGCCGCCCGCCTCGCCACGGCGAGCTCCCGCCTCGCCGCCACTCCGGCGGACACCGGCGTGGACCTGC
The DNA here is from genome assembly GCF_020826795.1 of Microtetraspora sp. AC03309. NCBI lineage: Bacteria > Bacillati > Actinomycetota > Actinomycetes > Streptosporangiales > Streptosporangiaceae > Microtetraspora > Microtetraspora sp. AC03309. The sequence continues at coordinate 62,349 of NZ_JADDIL010000022.1, forward strand.
TGGACCAGGCACGCGGTACGGCGCTGCGCGAAATGGATCGGCTGCACGACCGCCTCGGCGCGGCCGCGGACGCCGCCGTGCTGCTGCCGCCGATGCTGGGGCATGACGGCCCCCGCCGCTATTTCCTCGCGTTCCAGACCAACGCGGAGGCCCGTGGAACGGGAGGCCTGGTCGGAGCGTACGGCGTCCTCAGGGCCGACCACGGCAGGCTCGGGATCCAGCGGCTGTCCGCGGAGAACGGTCTCGCGAGTCCGACGCCGGTCGTCGATCACGGGGAGGCGTACCGCGCTCGTTACGGGCCGAGCGCGACGTCGCTGCTCTCCGTTTCCAACCTCTCCCCGCATTTCCCGTACGCGGCGGCCACGTGGGCCGGGCTCTGGGAGCGCCGGTACGACCACAAGCTGGACGGGGTCGTGGCCACCGATCCCGTGGGCCTCTCCCATCTGCTGGAGCTGATCGGCCCCGTCACCCTCCCCGACGGCGAGACGGTGACCGCGGGCAACGTCGTCGATCTCACCGAGCGGACGGCGTACGCCCGATATCCGAACACGGCGGAACGCAAGCGGTTCCTCATCACGGTCGCCGGCGCCGTCAGCGAGGCGATCAGCCGATCCCTCGCCGAGCCCGCGCGCTTGCTGCCCGTCCTGTCCCGGCTCGTGGACGAGCGGAGGATCCAGATCTGGAGCCGCGACCCCGCCGAGGAGCAGCGGCTGGCGGCCACCCCGCTCGGCGGCGCGCTTCCGCGACAGCCGGGACCCTTCGCCGGACTGGTGGTCAACAATTCGGCGGGCGGAAAGCTCGACTACTACCTGCGGCGCTCCCTCACCTACAGTCTGGACGCGTGCCGGGACGACGGGCTGCGCGCCACGACAGTGCGCGTCCGGCTGGACAACGACGTGCCCCGAGGGGAGTTGCCGAGCTATGTCACCGGCCGGCTCGACTCGCCGCAGGGGAACCACGCCCTCGGCTCCAACCTGCTGTGGGTGTCGCTTTACGCCACCCCGGGCGCGAGGCTGAGCGGAGTACGCCTCGACGGTCACAAGTCCGCCGTCATCATCGAGGCGGAACGATCCCATCCGGTCTACTCCACGTTGCTGGAGTTCGCTCCCCGGCAGACGCGGACGCTGGAATTCAGACTGGTGGAACCCGTCACCGCCGAGCCGCCGGCGGCTCCCGTGCAGCCGCTCGTCCGGCCACAGCGCACCCGGATCACCGAGAACCACCATGGTTGCCCGGCACCGCCGTCGTGACGGGAGACGATGCCGGAAAGGGTAAACCCCGGCGTGCCACGCAGGATCGCCAGGAGACGACGATCTACCGTCGCGTTCATGGAGGGTATCCGCGAGTACGTTGAAATCAGCGAGCCCGCGGAGAGGGCGCTGTCCAGGAAGCGCGGCATGCGCAGGGCGATCATCGGCTGTGGAGTCGCCGGCCTCGCCCTCTCGGCGGGCATGGTCCTGGGCGGCCGCGCGCTGCTCGGCTCGTACGAGCGCGGCGTCGAGCGTGTTCCCGGGGTGGTCCCTCCGGTGGGTGAGCGCCATCACCCCGCCGCCCGGCCGGTGGGGGAGGACCGCGGTGGGAAGGCCGCTGGGGCCGCCGGCGAGGTCCGGAACAGCAGAGCCGCGAAGAAGGACGAGCCGCCGGTCGCGCCCGGCGCAGGCGACGGGGAGAACCGGTGGCGCCCGATGGCGCGCCGCCCGGAGTGTTCCCCGTTCCTGGAGATTCCCGGGTTCCCGTGCCGTGACAGGGCACGATGACGATCAACAGTGTTCGACGTCCCGCGCACCCCGGCGCTGTGGCTCCAGATGGGAAAGGCGGTACCGCCGATGTCGTCTCAGGCTGACAAGGGTTTCCACGTCCTCATCGTGTGCACGGGCAACATCTGCCGCTCACCGATGGCGGAGCGGCTGGCCCGGGCCGCCATCGGAGCGGGCTCGCCGGTCAAGGTGACCAGCGCGGGCACCCGCGCCGCGCGGGGAATGCCGATGGCCGAGCGAGCGCGGGAGGCGCTGGTCCGGCTCGGCGGCGATCCCGGCGGGTTCGCCTCCCGCCCGCTCACCGAGGAGCTGGTCGCCGACTCCGACCTCGTGCTCGCGGCCACCGCCGAGCACCGGGCCGAGGTGGCGGCCCTGCACCCTCCCGCCGTCGCCCGGGTCTTCACCATCGCCGAGTTCGGCGTGCTGACCCGGGGTGTGCCGGCCGAGGCGATCGTCTGCCACCGGGATCCCGTACGGCGGGCCCGCGCGCTCGTGGCCGAGGCCGGAGCGCGCCGCGGGCTGGTCCGGGTGGACCAGCCCGACATCGCCGACCCCTACGGTCGTTCCCGGCGTGCCTACCGTGTGGCGGGACGGGCGATCGCCGACGCGTTGTCCGTCCCGCTCACGCTCATCACGCATTCACCGGCGTCTTGACGTCCGTGGAGTAGCCGTAGCCGTAGCCGTAGTAGTTCCCGCTCTTCGCCGGGGCGAAGTTCAGCACCGCGCCCACCAGCCGGGCGTTGACCGACGTCAGCAACTCCACGGCGCGGCCCACGTGCTCGCGCCGGGTCTTGCCGTACCGCGCGACGAGCAGCGTGGCGTCGCAGACGGCGGCGAGCGCCGCGGCGTCGGTGACGGGCAGCAGCGGCGGCGCGTCGATGACCACGATGTCGTAGTTCCGCGAGAGCTGGGCCAGCACCGTCCGCATGTTCTGCGAGCCGAGCAGCTCGCTGGGATTCGGCGGGACCTTGCCACTCGGCAGGACGGAGATGCCCGGGGTGCCCCAGACCTGGGTGACGTCCTGCAGCGCCGCCTTGTCGATGAGCACGTCGGTGAGGCCGGCGGCGCCCTCGATCCCGAGATAGCTCGGGATGCGGGGCCTGCGGAGATCGGCGTCCACCAGGACCACCCGCCATCCGGCCTGCGCCAGGGTGATCGCGAGGTTGACGGACGTCGAGGACTTGCCCTCGCTCGGCAGGGAGCTGGTGACGATGAGCGTCTTCGGCTGCCGGTCGACCCCGATGAACTGCAGGTTCGTCCGCAGCGAGCGGAATGCCTCCGCCCGCGTGGAGTGGCCCGCCTCCCGGACGACGAGGGGATGCCGCTGAGCGTCCTTCTCGTAGCCGATGATCCCGAGGATCGAGGTCTTCGACGTGTCCTGCAGCGTCTCGATGGTCTTGATCGTCGTGTCCAGCCGGTCGCGCAGGACGATCGTGCCCATCGCGAGGAGCAGCGCGAGCAACAGGGCGACGGCCTGGTTGACCAGCGGCTTGGGGCTGACCGGAACCGTGGGGACCGTCGCCCTGTCGACCACCGTGACCTTGACGGCGGGTCGGCTCCTGGGCGTCGGCCGTTCGATCTGGTCGATCAGCTGCGAGAACGTTTCGCCGAGGTTGTTGGCGAGCCGGGCGGCGCGCACCGGGTCGGCGTCGGTCACGGTGGCACGCAGGAGCACGGTTCCGGGGATGGCCTCAGCCGTGACAGCCGACTGGAGGCGGCCGAGGTCGGCCGGATCGGTGATCTTGCTGAGCACCCTGCGGCTTGTCAGAAGGCTCGCGTAGGACGTGACGCGCTGCGCGGACAGCATCCCCGACTGGTAGGCCGTGGACAGGTCGGATTCCTTGTCGGTGCCGGACACGATCATCGAGGTCGTCGCCGTGTAGGAGGGCGGCGTGTTCGCCGTCACCACCACCGCCGCGGACGACGCGATGATCAGGGATAGCACGATGAGCGGCCAGCTCCTGCGGGCAAGCCGTAGGTAATGGAGCAGTTCCACCGGTCTAAGGTCGCCTTTCATATGTGACTTTGGGAAGTTTCTGGGGCTGTCCGTAGATGGGCACCCGTTGCGGCAGTGTGATGAGGACGAGGGCCGAGACGATGGCGGAGATCATCGCGATGATCGGCGAGATCCAGTGCAACGCCATGGCCAGGCCGAGCGTCCCGGTCGCGCCGGCGACCGAGGCGAGCAGCAGCGCCGTCAGCCTGGCGCCGAATCCGAGCCGGCGTAGCCGGTGGGACACATGGTCCGTCCCTCCCTGGAACACCGGACGGCCCGCCCTCCTGCGTGACAGCGTCACCACGCCGGTATCGACGGTGGCGACGAAGGTCGGAAGCAGCAGTCCGGCGATCGCCGTGCCGGTTCCCTCGCCGGTGACCAGCAGGGCCGCCAGGCAGGCGGTGGTGAATCCGATGAACAGCGATCCCGCGTCTCCCATGAACACCTTCGCCGGCGCCCAGTTGTGCGGCAGGAAGCCGAAGCCGGAGGCCGCCAGGGTGACCAGGAGCAGCCCGGCCCCGTACTCGCCGCGGACGAAGGCCGCCACGGCGAGGGGCGCGGCGCCGGCCAGCGCGATGGCGCCCAGAGCACCGTCCATGTTGTCGAGCAGATTGAAGGAATTGGCGATGACGACGATCCATATGATGGTGATCGGCCCGTCCAGCCAGGTCCTGGTGATCGATGCCTCGACCCCGCTGAGCACGACCCCGGTCGCCGTCACCGACTCGACCACCAGCCGCGTCGACTTGGGAAGCGGTGAGATGTCGTCGATGAGGCCGAGCAGGGCGATCGCGGTCGCGCCGATCATGATGGCGGTCGTCCGATGATCGCCGAAGCCGAGCAGCACGAGCGCCGGCACGACGGTACCCAGCATGATCGCGATGCCGCCGAGGTAGGGCACGGGCCTGACGTGCGTCTTGTAGCCCCCCGGCCGGTCGGTGATGCCCCAGCGCAGCGCCAGGCGTCCCAGCGCATGGGTGCCCCCGGTGGCCAGCAGGAACGCGGCCGTTCCCGCGCCCGCGACGGTGACGCCGTTCACCGCTGTGATGCCTCGGCGCGGGCCTCGTCGATGATGGCCCGCAGGATGTCGTCGAGTGTCCGCACGGGAGCCCAGCCGGTCAGCGCCCGAAGCTTCGTCGTGTCCGGCACCCGTCGCGTCATGTCCTCGAAGCCCAGCTCGTACGCCTCGGCGTACGGGATGAGGTCCACTCTGGACGTGCTGCCCGTGAGCTCGCTGATCAGCTTGGCCAGTTCCAGGATGCTGACCTCGTCGCCGACGCCGATGTTGTAGGTGTTCCCCACCGCGTCGTCGTGGTCCAGGAGCAGCAGGAGCGCGCGGACGACGTCCTCGACGTGCGCGAAGCATCGGGTCTGTGTGCCGTCGCCGTACACGGTGAGGGGCACGCCGCTGACGGCCTGCCTGACGAGGCGTGGGATGACCATGCCGTACGCGGGGCTCTGCCGGGGTCCCACCGTGTTGAACAGGCGGACGATGATCGCCCGCAGGCCGCGCTCCTTGTGGTAGGTGTTGGCCAAGATCTCGTCCACGGCCTTGGCGGTGCTGTAGGCCCACCGGGCCACCGTCGGGCTGCCGAGGATCCGGTCGGCGGACTCGGCGAGGGCTCCGCTGGAGTTCTTGCCGTAGATCTCGCTCGTGCTGGTCACGAGGATCTTGCGTCGGTAGCGGTGAGCCGCCTCGATCACGATCTCCGAGCCGCGGATGTTCGTGGTGAACGAGCGCAGCGGCTGCTCGACGATCAGTTTGACCCCGACGGCCGCCGCGAGATGGACGACCACGTCACACTGATGGACGAGCTCGTCGACCATCAGCTCGTCGAGCACCGACCCCTGCACGAAACGCAGGTTCGGGTGCGGGGTGAGGTTGGTGAGCCGGCCCGTCGACAGGTTGTCGAGCACCACGACCGAGTCACCGCGTGCGAGCAGCGCGTCGCTCAGGTGGGAGCCGACGAAACCGCTCCCTCCAGTGATCAGGTACGTGCTACTTGGTGATGTGGTCACCGAATTCTCCTGGGACATATGTGTTGAGAGGGTGATTGAGAACGAGTGGATCGGGAGATACGCGCGAATCAGGCCCGCTCCGCGGTCTTCTCGAACCACTCCACGGTCAGGCGGAGCCCTTCGTCCAGCGGCACCGGCCGGATGTCCGGGAACATGTCGAGAAGCAGCCGGGGCGACGCCTGCGACTCGCGGATGTCGCCCACACGCGGAGGCAGGAACTCCGTCTCGACCGGCCGGCCGAGCACCGCGGCGAGCGCGTCCTTCAGGGACAGCAGCGAGATCCGCGTCCCGTACGCGAGGTTGACCGGGGTGCTGCCGCCCACCCGGCGGATCACGGCGTCGGTGAGCACCTCGGCCACCGATCCGACGTAGGTGAAGTCGCGTGCCTGCGTGCCGTCCCCGTGGACCGGAACCGACCGCCCGTCGAGCGCGGCGGACACGAACATCGGGATGACCGCCGCGTACGCGTGGCCGGCCGGCTGCATGGGGCCGTACACGTTGAAGAAGCGGAAGGGCAGCACCCGCAGGCCGAAGCTCTCCGCGAACGCCAGCGCGTACGCTTCCGTGGCGAGCTTGCTCGCGCCGTACGGGCTGAGCGGCCGGGTGGGCAGCTCCTCGTGCTTGTACGGCTCGGCGCAGTTCCCGTAGACGGACGACGAGGACGCCAGGATCACGTGCGGCCTGGTGGCCCGGCACGCCTCCAGGACGTGGAGCGTGCCCGTCGCGTTGACGGCGTGTGATGCCAGCGGGTCCATCAGCGATCTCGGCACCGAGGGGAGCGCGGCGAGGTGCACGACCGTCGTCGCCCTCGGGATGAGGTCGGCCAGCAGCTCCCGGTCCAGAATGCTTCCCGGGACCAGGTCCACCCCGATGTCCTCGACGTTCCGCCGGTCTCCGGTGCTGAGATCGTCGAGCACCGTGACGCTCTCGACCTCGGGACGGTTGACGAGCGCGCGGCAGAGGTTCGCGCCGATGAAGCCGGCGCCACCCGTCACAAGGATCCTCATATGTTGGTTCCCTCCGGTGTAAGGCGGTGCCGGGAGGCGCCGCGAAGTGATCGGTACAGGGCCTCGGTGTCGGCGACGAGACGTTCGACGCCGAAGGCGCCCGTTGTCCAGTCACGGGCCGACGAGCCCATCCGAGCGGCCGCACCGGGATCGGACAGAAGCCGCACGACGTGCCCGGCGAGCGCGGCGGTGTCGGGCTCGGCCAGTAGCCCGGTGTGCCCGTCGCGTACCACCTCCGCGACGCTGCCGACACGGGTGGCGACGACCGGGGTCCCGGCCATGCCGGCCTCCACGAGCGTGAGCGGTGTGCCCTCGTTGTCCGAGGTCAGTAGCACCACGTCGGCCGCCGCGTAGACCGTCTCGACGTCCCTCCGCCACCCCAGCAGGTGGAAGGCGTCCCGGACGGGCGCGATACCGCGCTCCGTGTCCTCCCGCAGGTCGCCGTCACCGCAGACGACGAACCTGCAACCGGGAACGCGGTGGAGTACCGCGCCCGCCACGTCGAGGAAGCGGTCGGGCCGCTTGACCCGGGTGAGCCGGCCGACGTAGGCGACGACCGGCGCGTCGAGGGGAAGTCCCAGCTCCGCGCGGGCCGCTTCCCGGCCGGGCACCATGCCCAGCCGTACGCCGGGAGGGATGACGACGTACTGCTCCGGGCGGCCGATCCCCGCGGCGAGCAGCTCGTCGCGCACCCGCGCTCCGACCGTCACCAGGCGGTCCGACATCGAGGCGAGCGCCCTTTCCGTCCGCACGTAGAGGCCCAGCTTGGCGGGGGAGAAGTACCCGTGCAGCAGGTGGCCGTGGAACACGTGGATCCGCGCCGCTCCCACCCCCGACAGGCGGGCCGCCGTACGGCCGAGCGCGCCTGCCTTGGCCGTACGCGTGTGCACGATGTGCGGCCGGAACCTGCGCATGGCGCTGACCAGACGGAACATGGCACGGAAATCATCGGTCGGGTTGATCGATCGGCCCAGGCCGCGCACCCGGTGCACCCGTACGGACGTGTCGCGCAGGCGCAGATGGTCGCCCTCGTCGCCCTCGACGTAACCGGTGTAGAGGCGGTGGTCGAACTCCTCCGGATTCAAACCCTCCGACAGTCCCAGCACCTGCGTGGCGGGTCCGCCGACATTCATCCGAGCGATGATTTCCATGACACGAATCCGGCTGTCCCTCTTCATCGGGCTCCTCGCTGACATGCCTGCTTCACGCCGGAGAAGCTAACTTGGCCGCGAGTCTTCCCATAGATGCGCTCACTGTGGCGGCGAAGAGTTTCCGAATTCGGTACGCGAACATGATCCAGCGCTCGCCATTCCATGAGGCTGGGGGCGTGGCCGATCACAACTGTGGCGATGTGGATCTGGGGCCCGCCGTCCGCGCCACAGGTGTCCGTGCAGGCTGAGTTTGCCGCAAAGAAGAAGCCAAGGGGCCGTGTGTCGCTTGTGGCGGACCGCCGCCTCGTCGATTCTCCTTGCGTTTGCGGGAGTGTTGGGGGAGTCGGCGTAAAAGCGCTTTCCGGCAACTCTGGGCCGCGATCCCGGATGGCACAGAAGAAAAGTCGGTGTACAGATACGTGAATATTCATTCAAATTCTCACCGCAATGATGGGGCGCGGCGCCCGGAGGTGAGCACGATGAGGGGTCTCCGAGTGTGCGAGGTCGTGAAGACCCTGAACGTCGGGGGAGCGGAGGTGCTTCTGGTCGAGCGGCTTCTGATGGCCAGGAACCGAAGCGCGAACCGCGCCGTGGACTACACGGTGATCTGCCTGCGGGCCTCGACCGGTGAGCTCATCGAGCGGCTACGCTCAGCCGGAGTCACCGTCATCGATCTCAGCGCGTGCCCGCGCACGCTGGTCTACGCCAGACTTGTCGCCGCGGTCCGTCGGATCGCGCCGCATGTGTTGAACGTGCATTCTCCGGCGCCCGCCATCGCGCTCCGCCCGTTACTCAGGTTCGCGAGGCACCGGCCCGCGCTCGTTTCGACGGTCCACAGCGAGCGATGGCCGAAGACGATGTATCTCGACCGCCTCACCCGAGGGCTGGACGACCGCACCGTGGCCGTGTCACCGCAGGTGGCACGGTCTCGCGCCGTCATCGGCGCCCGCCACGTGCTGACCCGCATGCACGGTGTCGACGTGCGCGAGCAGTGGCGGTGGGCGGCCCAGGCGAGCGTCGTGCGGCGCGAGTTCGATGTCGACGAGAACACCTTCCTGTGCGCCTGCGTGGCCAACTTCCGGCCGCAGAAGAATCACCGCATGCTGCTCCAGGCGGCCCGGGAGGTGGCGCGGACCCGCCCGGACGTCGTCTTCCTGCTCGCCGGTGACGGTCCGTTGCTGGACGAGGTCACCCGCGAAGTGAGGGAGCGGCGCCTCGGCGACCACGTGCGCGTCCTCGGGCCGGTTCCCGATGCCAGAAGGCTGGTCGCGGCGGCCGACCTGCTGGTTCTCAGTTCCCACTACGAGGGGCTGCCCGTCGTGGTGATGGAGGCACTCGCGGCGGGGGTGCCCGTCGTCTCCACCCGGGTCGGGGGAGTGCCCGATCTGATCATCTCGGGTCGGAACGGGATCCTGACCGAACCGGGCTCGCCTGAGGCGCTCGCCAGAGCCGTGGTTCAGGCGATGGAGCCCCAGACGCACCGTGAGCTGCGAGCCGGCGCCCTGGCCAGTGCGGACAGGGTCGACATGGCCGGCACGGCGGAATGGTTCGAAGAGCTTTATGAGGACGTGGTCAGGAGCGTGAAGGCCTGATGTGTGGAATCGCGGGGATCGCGTCGACGACGGCGCCTGATCCGGAGATCGTCCGCCGGATGTGCGATGTGATCGCGCACCGGGGCCCCGATGGTGCGGGCTTCTACAACGACGACCGCGTGGCGCTGGGGATGCGACGTCTGGCGATCATCGACGTGGCGACCGGTGACCAGCCCGTCCACAGTGAGGACGGACAGGTCGTCGCCGTCTTCAACGGCGAGGTGTACAACTTCGCCGAGCTGCGGCAGGACCTGGCGCGGCGCGGGCACACGCTACGTTCGACGGGCGACTCCGAGTGCCTCGTGCACCTCTACGAGGAGTACGGCGCCGACATGGTCCACCGGCTTCGGGGGATGTTCGCCTTCGCGGTCTGGGACCGGGCCAGGGGACGGCTCCTTCTCGCGCGGGACCGCGTCGGCAAGAAGCCGCTGTACTGGCGATCCGACGGCGAGACCATCTGGTTCGGTTCCGAGCTGAAGTCGCTCGAGCAGGACCCCGGCATGTCCCGCGAGACGGACCCGGTCGCCCTTCATCACTACCTCTCCTATCACTACGTCCCGGCACCATGGTCGATCTACCGGGAAGCGCGCAAGCTCCCGCCGGGCCACGTACTCGTCTGGGAACGGGGCCGCGCCACGCTGCACCGCTACTGGACGCCCGACCCGGCCACACGCGAGGTGGCCGACGAGAACGAGGAGGAGGAGCGGCTGCGCGAGCTGCTGCTGGAGGCCACCAGGATCCGTATGGTGAGCGAGCGCCCCGTCGGGGCGTTCCTGTCGGGAGGGATCGACTCGTCGGCGGTCGTCGCCGCCATGGCGATGCAGAGCCCGGAGCCGATCAGGACGTTCTGCATCGGGTTCGAGGACAGCAGGTACGACGAGCGCCACAAGGCGCGGATGGTGGCGGACCGGTACGGCACCGATCACCACGAGCTGGTCGTCACGCAGGGCATGCTGGATGTGCTGCCACGTCTCGCCGGGCACTTCGACGAGCCGTTCGCCGACTCCTCGGCGATTCCGAGCTTCTACGTCGCGGAGCTGAGCCGCAGGCACGTCACGGTCGCCCTCAACGGTGACGGCGGAGACGAGTCCTTCGGCGGCTACCAGCGCTACGCTCTCATGAACATGGCCCGCCGGATTCCCGCGCTGCCGCGTCCTCTGGCCGCGGCGGGCGCGAGGCTCGGCGCCACCATCGTGGAGCGGAGTGACTACGGCACGCTCAGGCGCCGCCTCGGCCGTCTCATCAGGTTCGCCGCCGAGCCGCCGTCACGCCGGTACGCCGGACTGATGTGCTGCTGCACCGAGGACCAGAAGTGGGGCATCTACAGCGACGAGCTGCGCGTTCTGCTGTCCGAGGTGGACAGCGGCGCCCTGGTCGAGGATCTCTTCCTGCGCTCGCGGGCCGAGACCGACCTCGGCCGCGCTCTGGACGTCGACATAGCCAGCTATCTCCCGGGAGATCTGCTGGTCAAGGTCGACACCACCACGATGGCCCACTCCCTGGAGGGCAGGTCACCGTTCCTGGACCACCACCTGATGGAATGGGCCGCGGGTCTGCCCGCCTCACTGAAGGTCCGCAACCGCCAGACCAAACTGCTGTTGAGGCGGGCGGTCGCCCCGTGGCTCCCAGGGGAGCTGTTGGACTACCCCAAGCAGGGGTTCGGCGTCCCGCTCGCCGCCTGGCTGCGCGGCGAGTTGCGCGACCTCGCCTGGGCGGTGCTCACCGACGGCACCGCGCGCGGCCGGGGCCTGTTCCGGCCGCCCGCCGTACGCGATCTGCTGCTGCGGCACATGGGCGGCGCGGACCACAGCGCCATCCTCTGGCCCCTGATGCAGTTCGAGCTCTGGGACCGGGCCCGCGCCGTTCAGGCGAACGTCGGCGTGGCATGCGCGGGGGACCCGACCGGCTCGGCGAGGGGCTGACAGCGAACGCATGAGGGGCATCGCGATGGCGGTGCCCCTCATACGCGTTCCGCGGAGTCAGCGCGGATCGACCGGGATCTCGTAGACGGCGAAGTCGCCGGAGCGGAATCGCGGGATCGCGTAGTTCGCGATCCCGTGCTCTCGACCGGTGTTCCGTTCGTCCGCGAAGAGCCAGCGGACGCCGTAACGTGCCCGCAGACGCCGGATCGACTCCCGGGACGGCTGGAGAAACGCCTGGTCGTTCGAGCGGAGCCGGTCGGCGTCCCAGAAATCGGTCGCATTCCGCTGGCGACCTGGCTGCGGCCGATCCCAGTTCGTCACGGTGTAGGTCCATCCTTCAAGCAGGACGCGCCGTTCGGTGAGGGCGCTCACCCAGGAGTGGCGGCCGTCGCAGTAGTCCGCTTCGTATCCCCAACGGCAATGCCCGTTCGTGGCGACCACGTCGTCGGCATCCGAATGGTCGCGCAGCCATCGCCCGGCGGTCAGGGCACCCCGAGGCACCGCGGTTTCCGTCGAGATCGCGGGGGCTCCCGCCGACTCGGCCCGGGTGGCGGCGTGGGTCACCGAGAGGACGCGCGCGTGCGCCTCCGCGGGCAAACCCATCGCCGCGGCCATCGACAACGTGAGCGCGAAGCCCGCGGCGCCCCGTCGCGCGATCAGGGCGATCGCCGTCGCCCCGAAGAGAAGCAGCAGCACGACGTAGGGCAGAAACAGGAGTACGTCGGACCGCCCCTGAGGTTGCGGGATTTCGACTCCGCAGGCGAGAGGGATCAGGTAGGCGAAGGCAAGGCCGACACCGGCCACGGAGGCCACCCTGACACGGGAGACACGCGTAGCGCGGACGAGAACGACCAGCCCGTACACCGCGACGATCCCCATGTAGGGGAAGGTGGCCCTGAGGAAGTAGAGCTGATCGAGAGCCTGGTTCCCGAACAGAAGGGCCATGCCGAGGCCGGCGGCACCCATGCTGACCATGATGACGACCGCGGGGCGAGCCAGCAGGCGCGGCCGGCTCAGCAGCCCCAGCACCCCGGACCAGGTGATCCCCCAGCTCATCAGGTACACGAGGATGAGGCCGATCGCCGCGGTCAGGGCCGGAGGGTCCGCCTGTCCGGTGAGATCCCTCCACACGTGCGCGGGGAGAACGAGGAGGGAGAGGCTCAGACCCTGCCGGGCCCCCTGGAACAGCACGATCTGCGCACAGAGAAGGCAGGCCGCGGTCATCCCCAGCGCGAGGAGAGGGGATCGCGGCCACCGGCGGTTCTTGGCCGCTTCCACGGCGGCGACCGCGGCCAACCCGACGGTCAGCAGCGGAAGGTAGGTCGCCTTGGCGCCCATCAGCGCGACGAGGAACACGGCGAACAACATCCATCTGCCGCCGGCGCGTGACCTGCCTTCGAGAATTTCGACGAGCAGGAGGACGACCGGTGCGAACAGGGTGGCGCCGAACGTCTGGCTCGGGCTGTTCCATGCCGCGTCCTGAATCCCACCCCACGTGAATATCCCGTTGCTGCCGAGATAGAGGCTGGGAGCCGCCATGAATATCGCCGCCACGACCGCCAGGAGCGCTCCGACCCGTGTCTTCATGACGCGCAGGGCGATCGTGCCCACGAGGACGACGAGCACGGCCAACATGGGCAGCATGGCGAGGCGGAGAAGCAGGACGACCGGCTCGATTCCGGTCACCCAGCTCGTCGCGGCCATTTCCGCGTGGACGAACCAGTGATAGAAGAGCGGCTCTCCGGCGACCCCTGGAGTCGTGGGAGGCATGTGGTGTTTCAGTTCACCGATCAACGACAGGTGAAACGACGCGTCGACATTGGAAAGTCCGAGTGCCGGCCAGGTCAGGGCGTTCGCTCTGAAGAACGCCACCGCGCTCCAGGCGACCAGATATGCGACCGTCAGCGCGATCGACCACGACCACCACAGGGGTACACCCCGGCGGTGCGAACCTCTCCAGTGACGGCGCAGCCGGGGAACGACGAGGAAAAGCGTGTACGTGCCGACGGGCCAGGCCAGGACGAGCAGCGGCATGCCGGCCGCGCGTGCGGGGATGTACGCCAGCACTTCGAGCGCGTAGCCGAGTGCCAATCCCAGAGCGATCTCCTCTGCCAGGGATCGAGCACCGCCGTACAAGGACCGGACCACAAGTACACCGGGAAGCGCCAGGCCCAGGGCCACATAGGTGGCGAAGACGGCGATGTCCGGGACGGAGACGCCGTAAAAACGCAGCGCGGCGACGGTGAACGAGCCCAGAAAAGCCGCGGGCAGCCACCGTTGCCTCAGAATGCTCCGCGAAAACCGGTTGAGACGATATCGGCGGGCCGAAGGAATATTCTGCCGAGCGGTCCCCGTGTATTCTCCGGACGTTTCCGGTGAATTCTTTATAAGTGGCCCCGTGTCCATGGGGGTACCGTAATGGCTTGCGTTTGATCGGCGAGATCGGACACGGACTGTTGGCTTCTTCCTTGTCAAAGATTGTAGGCACGGCATGGTTGCCGGCCGGCCGTTTCCCGGTGGGGCCGGACGGTTACTTCACACCGCGCACGACGTATATGCCGCGATGGCGCTCGATGGAGACCTCGCTCAGCGCGAGATCCCTGGTCCACCGCTCGAGGCGGCGGCGCGTCTGCGGGCTCTCGTACCGTGGGGCCAGCCAGTCGAACGTGTCGAGCACGGACCAGTTCCGCAACATTCGGTGGTCCTTCAGATTCAGGTAGCGGTGGTTGGCGACGGGCACCAGCCGGGCCAGGAGCGGCCCCGCTTTCGGCACCGCGTGGAGCGCCATGGACAGGGGCAGCAGGCGGGGCGCCGTCTTCTCCACGAGGGAGTAGAGCGTGGCCGGAGGCATTCGCCGGGTGAACGGGCGCAGCAGGTGCCGCGGATGCGTGTAGGCCACCATCGCGGCGTACACGTCCACGCAGAACCGGCCGCCGGGACGCAGGTAGCGGAACATGGTCTTGAACGTCCGCTCGACGTCGGGGGTGTGCTGGATGACCCCGAAGCAGAGCAGGTAGTCGAACGACTCCTCCGGGAACGGCATCTCGTAGATGCTCGCCTGGACCAGGCGCAGATTGGGGAAGCGTCCGTTGGAGGCGGCGTTGGCGTGGACGGCGCTGGAGATGTCGAGGGACGTCACCTCGGCGCCGGCCTCGCACAGGATCTCGGTGAACCGCCCGGCGCCGCTACCGCATTCGAGCACCCGCCGGCCACGCAGTCCGTCGGCCGTCCAGCGGCTGGACCGGAAGAGCCGGTCGCGGGATATCGGCAGACCGGAGTGCGAGTCGAGCTGGGTCAGCCGATGCTGGTTCCACTGGTATCCGAATCCCTTCGCGTAGTTGTCCGCGGGGACGAACCGGGGAACTCCGCGGTCGACAGGGTACGTCGCGGGGCACGCGTCGCACCGCAACCCGTCCTCCACGCGAAGACCACCGCGACAGCCGGGGCAGCGAAGCTCGGACCACCATGCGCGCGGTGTGTCCGTGCCGGCGGAAGCGTGTTTCGAGAGAGTCATTGGACACCTATCGGTGAGACGGGAAGGACCGTGATGGCGTCGCCGTCCGATCGCGAATTGTAAGGATCATCGTACGGAGGGTCACCTCGCGGACACGCGTGTTCCGCCGGTGTGTCTCGACACGGACCGTGAGATCGTCGCTCGTCCCCCTGACATGGATCGGATTTCCCGGGAGAGGACGACGGTGTCGGCACGTCGTCACACTCTCTGGAGCGGGAGCGCCGCCCGTTCCGCCGGGGTGGGCGCCTCCGATCGGGGGGCTGTGACGGTGACGCGGCCCAGCATCACCAGCCAGAAGCCACTGCCGAGGGCGGCGAGAGCCAGCGTCCCCGACGCGAAATGGAGAGCGGTCGCCACGGTGCCGGACGCGGACCAGTGCGCCACGAGGAGAGCCGCGACGAGAAGGGTCGCCTCGGCGGTGAGATAGGAGAGCCGCCAACCCGGCTTTCCCACGCCGAGGGCGAGGATGTTGGACCAGCACGCGATGCCTTTGACGCATGCGGTGCAGAGAAGGAGCATCGCCACCGCGCCCGCGTCCGCGTACTCCGTTCCGTACGCCATGGCGATGACGGTGCCGATCAGTGGGAACGTGACCACCGCCGTCACCACCCCACTCACGGAGAGCAGCAGAGAGGTCCGCCTGACGATTCGTTCGATGAACGCCGATCCGGTCCCCGTCGCGACGGCCTGGGTGATCCGGGGGAGCAGCATCGTCGTGACCGGGATGGTCAGGTTGGCGTAGAAGCGGCCCGGAGCCATCGCGATTTTCAGGACGGTCACGAGAGACGGCCCCCCGAGGAGGCCCGCGATCGTGAGGATGCCCGTGTCGGAGATACCGGCGACGGTGGTCCCCACCGACGTCTTGAAGGTGAACGGGATCAGCCCGGCAGGCAGCCGTGCGCGCTCCGTCACCGGCCCCAGCGCGGATACCGTCGCTCGCGTCGCGGTCAGGCAGATGACGGCGGCCATGGCCAGCGCGCCCGCCGCCTGCCCGGCGAGGTAGAGCAGGGGACCACCGGCCGACAATCCCACGAGCGACAGGCCGAAGGACAGGAGCGCGGCCAGCACTCGGAGCATGCCGAATGTCCGCAGCCGGTTCGCCAGCGCGAGTCCCGCGCCCGCCGTCGCGTACGGGACGATGGCTCCCCGTCCGACGACGGCGAGGGCGAGCATGAGCGCGAGACCGTCCGGGACGAGGCCGAGCAGCCGGGCGGCCAGCACCGCCACGAGGGCGAGCGCGGTCGCGGCGAGGCCGATGCCTGTGCTCCAGCGCAGCAGGAGGAGGAAGAGCGCTGTCCCCCTGCCACTGCGCCGCTGCTCCAGCGGGACGAAGCGCTGAGTCGCGTCCTCGAGGCCCGGGTTGGACACGAGGAACCAGAGCCCGGCAACGGACTGGGCGAAGATGACCTGACCGGAGATCTGCGTGCCGGTCATCCGGACCAGGGCGATCAGGCTGAGCGTGGGGAGAACGGCCTCTCCGAGCCCGGCCGAGCTCAGCGACGTGAAGGTCAGCAGTTGCCGCCCACCTGGTAGCCGGACGTGACGAGTGGATCTACTGCGCGTGTTGATGGACATGACCGAAACCCCTTCACCCACCGAACAGACAAGATCATCCGGCTGCGGCCTGTCACAGGGCCGTTCATCTCGCCGTCAGGACCGGCACCCGGTGGGAGGTGACCATCTCGTACCAGCGCTCGATCTGCGCGGCCACCAGCGGCCAGTCGAGGTCCTCCGCGGCGCGGACGCCGCGCTCGCTCATCCGCCGGCGCGTTTCGTCGTCGTCCAGGAGAGCGTGGAGCCGGGCGGCCAAGTCGGCTGCGTCCCCCGACCGGAATATCCGATAAGCGTCCCGCGGGACCACCGGGTCCAATGTGGACTCCGATGAGGCGAGAACGGCGGTGCCGAGCGCCAGCGCTTCCAGCGCGGCGTTCGGGATCCCCTCGCCTATGCCGCGCAGCCGCTGCGACGAGTGCACGAGGACCTCGGCCCGGTTCACCAGTGAATAGACGCGGTCGGGCGCGATGTGCCCGGTGAACTCGATCCCCGGACCGGTGGCCGCGAGTCGCTGCAAGCGGTCTCGTTCCGGTCCCTCTCCCGCTATGACGAGGCGGGCGTCCGGACGTACGGCCCGCACCCGGTGGAACGCCTCGATGGTCAGCTCGTGGTTCTTCACCTTCACCAGCGAACCCACGCTGATGATCAGTCCACGCCGGACCCGGCCGCTGTCACGAAATCCGGCGAGCCGGCCGACGTCCAGACCGGCCGACGTCATGCGGATGAGGCGGTCGGGGACGCCGACGGTGTGCAGGTCCGCCCTGGGACGTGTCCCCGCCACGATGAAGCCGCCGACATGGCGGAACGCCCACGGCATGATCGCGCGATGGCGCATCGTGAGGGCCCCGTGAATGTGGAGCATCAGCGGAATGCCGAGGCGCCGGGCGGCGGAGCCGAGCGCGAGCGCCTCCCGGTGATCGCCGTGCAGGTGGATGACGTCGGGCGCGGGCACGCGGGAGAGCGCCTCGGCACACTCCATCGCGAAGGCGATCTCGTCTGACTTGAGGGACACCGCCCGGCTGGCCCCGGTGCGCGTCAAGGGCATCGGCGCTGTGCCTCGCGGAAGCTCGCCCCGCCGGTGCGCGACGATCACCTCGTGCCCGCGTGGCAACTGCGCTCGGATGAGGCGTTCGATGTGGAGCTCCATGCCTCCGGGCTCCGGCGGCAGTCGATACGCGATGTGCAGAATTCTCATGACGACTTCCTGTGGTGCGTGTCAGGGACCGACAGCCGGCGCCGCCTCCGTCGGCCGCGCGGCGGGCGGTGTGGGAGGGCCGGGCGGAGCATGGCCGTGGCGCTGCGGCATCCGGGTCCAGGCGACCGCGGACAACAGGCTCACGATCATGACGATCGGCATCCGCTGCCGGAAGATGAGACCGATGTTGGACATGGTCGTCGCGTACACGATCGTGCAGGGCACGATGAAGAGCAGCAGGAGCATCAGGACTCTTCGGTCCTGAACCCACAATTGCCGTGTTCCTCGCGCCGCGCAGAAGAGCAGGTAATACCAGACCAGGGTTTCGATTTTCGCGAGCTGGAGCACCATGCTTCCCCCCATCCAGGGAAACGGTGACAGCACGGTGTAGACGAGTTTCGGCGCGAAAGCGCTCCATGGGTCTCCGCCGTCGTCGAAGACGACCCCGGATCCTGTCTCCGCGTTCGCGAGGCGGACCGCTTCGGACTGGCCGAGCTCAAGCTGTTCCTGCATCGTTTCGACAGCCGCGTTCGGAGCCGCTCCCGGAAAGAACGCGAGCGATGCCAGTACCCCCGCGAGAAGGGCGAGGGTGCAGAAGGGGAGAGCGCGCCTGGCCCCGACGAAACCGAGGACGAGCGGCAGCCCGCACATGAACACCATGTAGGGGCGTACGTTCCACAGAGCCCACAGCAATGGTGCGAGCAGCAGCACTTTCCGGATGTCGAATCTCTGCACGTTCGACGTGGCCAGCGCCAGGCACGACACGACGAGGAACACGTTGAAACCGTCTTTGAAGGTGTCCGACGTGTGCAGCAGGAACGCGGGCATGAACGCCATCAGGACGAGGAGGCGGAAGGAGGAACGCTCGTCGGCGCCGATGACCCTGGCGAACCTGTACATGACGATGCACAGAGCGCACGCCATGAGCGCTATCACAGATGTGCAGGCCAGGAGAGCCGGACCGCCGCACACATACATGATGAGCGCGAAGACGTTGCACGGCACCGCCACGGAGTAAAGCGAGGGAATCTGGTCGGAGGTGACGTACTGGAATCCCTCACGCTTCCAGTACGCGACGATCTCCAGTGCCCTGTGCTCATAGGTGTAGTTGTCGCCCCCATACGGCAGCAGGGTCCGCATGACGAGGACGTGGATGACCAACCGGGCGACGAAGGCCAGCAACAGCACCCGCAAGGCCCGTCGTGCCACGTGTCCATCCAGGCAGGACTGAACGAGGAAGACGAGTATCGTCGCGGCCACCGCGACAATTATGTACTCCACAAAGAATCACCCGAATGATGTTATGGCGGGGACGTTCCGGGACGTCCGGCCACTGTAATCGGGGGAGTCTGAAAAGGCGCCGGACGCATGGCCGCGCGATATTCCAAGCCCCCGTAAAGAATCGAATACGCACCTGGCGGGGAGACGATGGCACGCCGCCGGGGACCGTGAACGGTTTCTCGTCCGCCAAAACGGCTTTGACGACAACAAAGGCATGGCAATGAAACGGTGGTCACGCTGCGTCGGAGCCGCCTCCCGGCACGCGTGTCGCCAGTCTTGCGGTCATGGACACGATCTCACCCGTTCACGGTTCCACGTCGGGCTCGCACACGCCCGAACGGATCGCGGACGTGGGCGGGTCCGCGGAGGGCGGGCGGCCCGCCGGCCGGCGCCGGAGGGCGGCCGCGTTCCTGACATCCCGGTGGCTGCCCGCGATCGCGGCGTCCGGGCTCAGCGTCGCGGTGCTCCTCCACTACGGTGTGTCCGTTCGCGACCTGGTCGTCTTCAGCGCGTACGTGCTCCTCTGCGTCGCCGTTCCCGGCGTGCTCCTGATCCGCGCCCTGTACAAGGGCCGCCGTACGTGGGCCGAGGAGATCGCCCTCGGGCTGGCCCTGGGTTACGCCGTCGAGGTCTTCACCTACATCGCCGCCCGCGCGATCGGCCTGCCCCTCCTGGTGCTGGTCTGGCCGGCCACCACCTACGCGATCTTCATCGCCGTCCCCCGCCTGCGTCGGCACTGGAGGGGTGGGCGGCACACGGGCACGACCCCGCTCTGGTTCTCCTGGGCCCTCGTGCTGCTCGTCGCGTATCTGCTCGGATGGGGGGCGGCTTCCTATTTCGCGGTGACGCCGCTCGACTGGCCGGGGCTTGCCGCCGCCCCGCCGGACGTGGCGTTCCATCTGGCTCTGACCGGCGAGCTGAAGCATCAGATGCCGCCCATGGTGCCGATGGTCGCGGGCGAGCCCCTCTCGTATCACTGGTTCGTCTACGCGCATTTCGCGGCGTCGAGCTGGATCACCGGCGTGGAGCCGCTGGTTCTGGTGAACCGTATCGGCGTGCTGCCCATGCTGCTCGCGCTCGTCGTGCTGTTCGGAATGACCGCGCGACGTGTCACGCGCTCCTGGACCGCGGCGCTGCTCGCCACGGCAGGCACGGTCATGGTCGCGATTCCGGGCTTCTTCGTCGGCCAGAACGGGCCGTTCAGCTGGGGAGGAGTGCCGGATCTCGCGTGGACGAGCCCCACGCAGACTTTCGGGGCACTCCTGTTCGCCACGGTCGTGCTCCTTCTGATCGATCTTCTGGAGCACAGGCACACTGGCAGCGCGTGGATCCTGCTGGCGATCTTCCTTCTGGCGGTGATGGGGGCCAAGGCCACCTATCTGCCCATGCTCGGCGCGGGGCTCGCGGCGATCACCCTGGTCGAGGCCGTCAGACATCGGAGGTTGCACCGGCCCGCGCTCGTGGCACTGGGGATGACCGCGGCCTGCCTCCTGTACGCGCAGTGCGTGCTGTTCGGCGGGGCCCGGTCCGCCATCGTGATCGCGCCGCTGTTCTTCATGCGCACCTGCTGGCAGGCGTGGAGGGGGCTGAGCGCGGCGGTCGATCCTCCCACGGGCTCCCTGGTCGGTGTCACGTCGGTGTTCCTGCTGAGCTTGGTGGTCATGTGGTCCGGAATCCTCGGCCTGCTGAGCCGGGCGCGGTCACTCACGCGCCACAGCGTGATCCTCATGCTCGGCATCGGAGTGATCGGGCTCGGCACGGCACTCATGCTCGGCCACCCCGGTCGCAGCCAGCTCTTCTTCATGTACGGCGCCTACCCCTACCTGGTGATCCTGTCGGTGTACGGGCTCCTCGTACTGGTGCGGCGAGCGCGGGTGCCACGCAGGGCGGCGATCTGTGCGGCCGTGGCCGGAATCGCCGTCGCGTACCTGATCCCCTTCGTCTGCGGCGTCACGATTCCGCTGGGCCGAGGCCAGGGCGACAGTGTCCTGTACCGGCCCTATCTGGTGCTCGTGGCCGTTTCCGCGTTGGCGGGGACATTCCTTCTCCGTACCTGGGGCGGGTACCGCGCGTGGGCGCTCATGTCCGTCGCTTCCGTGGCGATCGCCCTGCAGGCGGACGTGCAGGGTCACGTCCTGTCGGTGCTGCCCCGCGTGGTCGGTGGCGGGCTGCACGAGGCGGCCGGGTCCACCGAGTTCCAGGAGTCCCAAGCCGTCCAGAGCACCCTGACGGCCCCCGGCCTCATGGCGGCCGGCCGATGGCTGCGTTCCCACTCGGATCCGCGCGACCTCATCGCCACGAACGCTCATTGCCGGCCCGATGGGCAGGTCGCGTGCGATGAACGCCATTTCTGGGTCGCCGCGTTGAGTGAACGGCGCGTACTGGTCGAAGGATGGGCCTTCACCGGCAGGAACATGAGTCAGTGGCGGCCGGGCACGTTCCCGGAGTATCTACCGTTCTGGGACCGCGAGCGCCTGCGCGCGAACGATCTGGCCTTCACCTCGCCGTCCCGCGACACGATGGAACGGCTGCGCGACCGGTACGGCGTGCGCTGGTTGTTCGTCGACGAGCGAGACGCGAGCTCGCGGATCGGCGCGTTCGCGACACTGCGATTCCGATCTCCCGGCTGCGCGATCTACGAATTGCCGCGCGCCGCGTAAGGCTTTCGCAATGGCTCGCCAAGCGGCGGCGGCGCCGCGGGAGGCGGCGTAGCCGCCCGTTATTCACTGCACTCGTGACAACAGCCGACACGATTCCCTTCAACAGACCGCACGTCGCCCGGAACGAGCTGGAGTATCTCGCCGAGGCGGTACGTCGCGGATCCACGTCCGGTGACGGGCCGTTCACAGCGCGGGCCACCCGGCTGTTGACAGAGATCACGAAGTCCCGCGGCGCGTTGCTGACCACGTCGTGCACACACGCCCTGGAGATGAGCGCGCTCCTGCTCGACCTGCGGCCGGGCGACGAGGTGATCATGCCGTCGTTCACCTTCGTCTCGACCGCCAACGCCTACGTTCTCAGGGGCGCGGTGCCGGTGTTCGTCGACTGCCGTCCGGACACGCTGAACATCGACGAGCGGCTCGTCGAGGGAGCGATCACGGACCGCACACGAGCGGTCGTCGTCGTCCACTACGCGGGGGTCGCCTGTGACATGGAGACGATCGGCAAGCTCTGCGAGCGGTACGGCCTCGCCCTGATCGAGGACAATGCCCACGGCCTGGGCGGTTCCTACAACGGCAGACCACTCGGCTCCTTCGGCGGGCTGGTGGCGCAGAGCTTCCACTCGACGAAGAACGTGCAGTGCGGTGAGGGCGGGGCCCTGCTGATGAACGACCCGGGGCTCGCCTCGCGCGCGGAGATCATCAGGGAGAAGGGCACCGACAGGAGCAGGTTCTTCCGGGGACAGGTGGACAAGTACCGCTGGGTCGACGTCGGCTCGAGCTACCTGCCCTCCGACATCCTCGCCGCGATGCTCACCGCGCAGTTCGAGTCCTTCGACAGGATCCAGTCGATGCGACACGCCGTCTGGGCCAGGTACCACGAGGAGCTGGCCGGCTGGGGGGAGGCGAACGAGGTCCGCCTCCCGATCGTCCCCGACGATTGCGAGCACCCGGCGCACCTCTACTACCTGCTGCTCTCCGACCTTGAGAACCGGCAGGCGTTCATCGCCCACCTCGCCGGGCACGGCGTGCAGGCGACCTTCCATTACCAGGCCCTGCACTCCGCCCCCGCGGGCGCCCGGCATGGGCGGGCGGCGCCCGGCGGATGCCCGGTCACCGAGGAGGTGGCCGACCGTCTGGTACGGCTGCCGCTGTTCGCCGACCTGGACGAGGACGACGTGACCCGCGTGATCGACGCCGTACGCTCCTTCACGGTGAGCTGATGGGCTGGCATGAGGTGATGGAGGCGGAGGCCGTGCGCACCGCGGCGTCGCCTTTCGAGTCCGCCAGGTTCGGCCGCTCCGTCGAGCGACTCACCGTCTCCGCCGAGTCGGCCGCTGAGCTTGCCGACGTGCGCGCGGTGATCCTGGCCTCGGACGCCGACATCATCATCCTGCGCTACCCGGCCGAGCGCGTCGGCTGGTTCGCAGGGCTCACCACGCTGGGCCGCACCGCCATCCCCGCCGACTCGCTCACGTACTGGCGGTTGCGTGTGGGGGAGGGGAGGGCGCCCGATCCCGAACCCGGGATATGGCCGGGGGGCGCACCCGCCGCCGCCGACGTGCGGGCGCTGGTGCGCGGCATCTTCGGCGCGTACGGCAACCACTACCTGGCCAACCCGTTGTTCGACGCGGTAGCCGCACTCGACGGCTATGAGGAGTGGGCGCTGAGGTCGGCGGCGCAGGGGGCCTGCGTAGTCGTGTCGGGCCAGGCGGGCGTGCTGGCGCTCGCCACGCTGGAGGAGGACACAGTGCGTACGGAGATCCTGCTCGCCGGTGTGGTGCCCGCGGCCCAGGGGCGCGGTGTCTACGGGCACCTGCTCCGCGCGGTCGAGGACCGCGCGGCGTCACGTGGGGCGGCCGAGGTGGTCATCTCCACTCAGGGACACAACACACGGGTGCAGCGGGCGTGGGGGAGGTACGGCTTCGAGCCGGTGCAGACGGTGCTGACGGTCCACCTGATCCGGAACCGGCTCCTCGTGTGAAATGCCCCGGCCGGTCGGGCTTCGGGCATACCTGATGTCCGGGATCCACATTCCTGGCCGGTCGTCACCCGTCATAAAAGGACCGGCAAGGACACTGCCTTCCGCGAGTGTCCGAGAAGCCGCCGACGCACGGTGTGGCCAGGCTTTCGCACATGGGTGAAGCTCCGTCCCTCCTGAGTTCCGCACCGGAAGCGGGCAGCGGAGAGACCTACGCGAACAGGTCGCCCGCCCACGTGCGGAAGGCGGTGAGGTGGCTACCGGCGCTGTCCGTGACCGTGCTGGTCGTGGGAGTCGTGCTCCACTTCGGGGTCAGCGTCACGGATGTCGCCGTTTTCGCGGTGTACGTCGGCCTCCTGATCGCGTTGCCGGGTGTGCTCGTGCTCCGAGCCGTGTACAGCGGCTCCCGCACACTCGCGGAGGAGATCGCCCTCGGCCTGGCCGTGGGCTACACGATCGAGACATTCGCCTATATCGGCGCGCGGGCTGCGGGAACGCCACGGCTCGTGGTGATCTGGCCGATCGCCACGTACGTCCTCTTCCTCGCGGTCCCTCGGCTGCGCCGCCATTGGAACAGCCGGCGGAGCCGCACCACGGCCCCGCTCTGGTACTCCTGGTCACTCGCCCTCGCCTTCGCCTATCCGGTGGCCTGGGGGGCCGTCTCCTATCTCAAACAGACGGTGTTGACCTGGCCGGGGCTCGCCAATTCCGAGGCCGACGTCTTCTACCATCTGGCCCTGATCGGCGAGCTGAAGCACCACATGCCGCCCACCGTCCCGATGGTCGCCGGCGAGCCGCTGCTCTATCACTGGTTCGTCTACGCCCACCTCGCCGCGACGAGCTGGGTCACCGGGTTGGAGCCGTTGGTGCTGCTGGCTCGGCTGGCGGTGCTCCCCATGCTGGCGGCCCTCGTCATCTTGATCGGGATGACGGCCAGGCGCGTCCTCGGCCTGTGGGCCGGCGCGTCGCTCGCCGTCGCCGCGGCGATGCTCGTCGCGATCCCGAACCTGTACATCGGGAGCAACCTGTCGTTCAGCGGGAAAGGCATTCCCGATCTCGCGTGGACGAGCCCGACGCAGGCTTTCGGCGCGCTTCTGTTCGCCGCCGCCGTGCTCGTGCTGATCGACATGCGTCGTCATCGAGGGAACGCCGCCGCCCGCGAGTCGCTGTTGCTGGGCGTCCTGCTCCTCGGGGTCATGGGTGCGAAGGCGACCTATCTGCCGATGCTCATCGTGGGTCTGCTGGGGATCGCGTCGGTGGAGATCGTGAGGCGGCGCCGACTGACCCGGCCCACGATCACGACGCTGACGCTCGCCACGGGGTGTTTTCTCTATGCGCAATTCGTCTTGTTCGGTGGCGTCCGGCAGGCCATGGTCGTCACTCCGCTCTACTTCATCGGGACTACCTGGAGGGAGCTCACGGGATCGAGCGGTTCCGGGGGGCCGTCGCCGGGTTTGTTCGTCGCCCTGGCCATGGTGTGGGTGCCGGTCTGGCTTCTTTCCTGGTCCGGGGTGCTGGGCCTGCTGACCCGGCCGCGCTCGCTCCTTCGTGCCCCGGTGACCCTCGTGCTGGGCATCGGCGCGGCAGGTCTCGGTGGGGCGCTGCTCTTGGGCCAGTCCGGCGGAAGTCAGTTCTTCTTCCTCTGTGGCGCCTATCCCTATCTGGCGATCGCGGCGGCCTACGGGATCATCGCCGTCGCCCGGCGCGCGAGGCTGACCCGGCCGGCGATGATCGCCGCGCTCTGTGCCGGACTGGCCGCCGCCTACGCGATTCCCGTCCTCTGCCGAGTCCGGGTGCCCCTCGCCCCAGGTCAGCCGGATGACCTGCTGATCCGTCCCTACGTCGTGCTGCTGGTCGTCATCGTGCCGGTGACGGCCGCACTGATCGCGGTGTGGGGACGCCTGCGCGCGGCGGCCATGACGATCGTCGTCTTCTCGACCGTCGGCCTGCTCGCCGACGCTCACGCGTACATCCTCGCCTCCCCGCACCTGCTCGGCGGGATCGGCCCCGCCGAGTCGAATCCGGTCGCACAGCCCCGGACGGTCCCGAAAGGGGCCATGGACGCCGGGCGCTGGCTGCGCGCGCACTCGAGCCCCGACGATCTCGTCGCCACGAACGAGCATTGTCTTCCCGGACAGGGAGACCGCTGCGACAGCCGCCACTTCTGGGTGTCCGGACTGTCCGAACGGCGCATGCTGGTCGAGGGGTGGGCGTTCACGTCGACCAATCAGGACCGATGGCGGCCAGGACAATCGGTGGAGTACTTACCGTTCCGGGACGGCTCGCGACTGAAGGCGAACGACGCGGCCTTTTCCGCACCTTCCGCGGCATCGATGCGGCTCCTGGCCGAACGCTACGGAGTGCGCTGGCTCTTCGCCGATGAGCGGCTGACGGGGCCGGGATCTCGGATCGGCGAATTCGCCATTCCCAGGTTCCGTTCCGGCGACTATGCCGTTTACCAGGTGCCGGACGGCTCCCGCGTTCCCGCAGACGTTCCCGGTGGCCGCCGAGGGTGAGCGCATGCGTGCGGCAGGGCGGGCCGATCACGGCGCAAGGGTTTCGTAATGACTCGATAAGAGGTAACGGCGCGTCCCCTGCCGCCTCACCTGCCGTGTTTCACTGCGGCATCGAAGATGTTCGGCGATGTCCGCGCCGCCCGTCGGGCGCGAGGGGAGCAGCGTGTTGATCGGCGTTCATCTGACGCCAGCAAGCCGTGAAGACAGGGAGAGCGGATGTGGCTGACCGGATCGCTGTGAACGACCTCCACCGGCATGCGATCACGACAGAAGCGACCGTGCGTACTTCTGCCGAGCGCGTGCTGCGCAGCGGGTGGTACGTCCTGGGCAAGGAGGTCGAGGCCTTCGAGCGGGAGTTCGCCGAGTACTGCGGCGTGGGCCACTGCGTCGGTGTCGCCAGCGGAACGGACGCCATCGAACTCGGGCTCCGTGCCCTCGGCGTCGGCCGGGGAAGTCGCGTGGCCACGGTCGCGAACGCCGGCTTCTACACGACGACGGCCCTGATGGCGCTCGGCGCGGAACCGGTCTTCGTCGACGTGGAGCGTGAGACGAAGCTGATGGATCTCGTCCACCTCAAGCAGGTCCTCGGAGAGACCACCCTTGACGCGGTCGTGGTCACCCATCTCTTCGGGCTCCTGCACGACATGGAACCGGTCCTGGATCTCACGGCCCGGGCCGGCGTTCCCGTGTTCGAGGACTGCGCGCAGGCCCACGGCGCCCGCCGTGGCGGTCGAGCCGCCGGCTCTTTCGGAGCCGCGGCGAGCTTCAGTTTCTATCCGACGAAGAACCTGGGCGCGCTCGGTGACGGCGGCGCCGTGGTGACCGGCAGCGCGGACGTCGCCCAGTCGGTCGGACGTCTGCGCCAGTACGGGTGGGGGTCGAGGTATCGCGCGGAGATCAAGGGTGGGCGTAACAGCCGTCTGGACGAGATGCAGGCCGCGATTCTGCGAGCCAAGCTGCCTCTTCTCGACGGCTGGAACCGGCGGCGCCGCGACATCGCCACGCGGTACTCCCGGGAGATCGGCAACCCGCGAGTGGACCGCCCTCCCGTCCACGGGGAGGAATACGTCGGCCATCTCTACGTCGTCGTGAGCGACGACAGGGAAGCCCTCCGCGCTCATCTCGCCGAGGCGTCGATTCTGACGGATGTGCACTATCCGCTCCCGGACCACCGCCAACCGGTGTTGGCCGCCCACGGCGGCGGGACCGGACTCCCGGTGACCGACGACCTGTCGGAGGCGATCCTGACTCTGCCGTGCTATCCCGAGCTCTCCGACGAGGAGGTCACGCGAGTGATCTCTCGCGTCAACAGTTGGTGACGCCATGTTCTCAGTGATCGTCCCCGTCTACCGGAACGCCGAATTCGTGCCGCAGTTGATCGCGGAGTTCAGCGCCATCAACGCGATAGTCGCGGAACGCTACGCCATGCCGATGGAGTTCGTCTTCGTGGTCGACGCGAGCCCGGACGACAGCTTCGACCTGCTCAAGGAGGCTCTGCCGCGGGCGCCGTTCCAGTCGCAGCTGCTGCTGCACGCGCGCAACTTCGGCTCGTTCGCGGCCGTCCGCACGGGTCTTCGCGCGGCCAGGGGCGACTACTTCGCCACGATCGCCGCAGACCTCCAGGAGCCGCCTGACCTGCTGCTCAGATTCCTCGACCGCCTGGTAAACGATGCCGACATCGCGGTCGGAGTGCGGGAGGGGCGTGAGGATCCGGGGGTGTCGCGGCTGTCCGCCAACATCTTCTGGGGCTTCTACCGGCGTTTCGTCGTGCGCGACATCCCGCCCGGTGGGGTCGACGTCTTCGGGTGCAACCGGCGGATCAGGGACGAACTCCTACAGATGGAGGAGGCGAACAGCTCCCTCGTCGGCCTCGTCTTCTGGCTCGGCTTCCGGCGTTGCGAGATACCGTACGAGCGGCGCGCGCGAGCGTACGGCAAGAGCGCCTGGACGGTACGCAAGAAGATCAACTATCTGCTGGACAGCGTCTTCGCCTTCACGGACCTGCCGATCCGGATCCTCACGATCCTGGGAGCACTCGGATTCGTCGTGGCGGGCTGTCTCGCCGTTCTGGTCATCGTCATGCGGCTGACCGGCCAGATCCCGCTGGCGGGATACACGGCCACCATCCTCGTCATCACCTTCTTCGGAGCGCTGAACACTCTGGGGCTCGGCTTCATCGGGTCGTACGCGTGGCGGAGCTACGAGAACACGAAGAAGCGGCCCCTGGCCCTGGTGAGTTCCGCCCGCTCCTTCGACGGGGCTCCGGAATCCATCTCCGATCTCCTCCACACCGGCGGGCGTGTATGAAACAGACCTTCGTCCACCCGCAGGCCCTCTGCGAGAGCACGGACATCGGAGCGGGCACCCGCGTCTGGGCGTTCGCGCACGTGCTCCCGGGAGCGCGGATAGGGGCCGACTGCAACATCTGCGACGGTGTCTTCGTCGAGAACGACGTGGTGCTGGGAGATCGCGTGACCGTCAAGTGCGGTGTCCAGATCTGGGACGGCATCACGATCGAGGACGACGTCTTCATCGGCCCCAACGCGACCTTCACGAACGACGCTTTTCCGCGCAGCAAGGTCTACCCGGAGAAGCCGACCCGCACGCTGGTCCGCTCCGGCGTGTCCATCGGCGCGAACAGCACGATCCTGCCGGGTGTGGAGATCGGCACGGGCGCGATGGTGGGGGCGGCAGCGGTCGTGACACGTTCGGTTCCCCCCAACGCGATCGTGGTCGGCAATCCGGCGCGCATCAAGGGATACGTCGCGGGCGGGGAACATCTCGGCACGCCTTTCGCGGGCGGCGGCACCAGGCAGACGGGGAAGGTGGGGCTCGGAGTCGGGGCCGCCAGCCTGCACGAGTTGCACGTCACGAAGGACCTGCGCGGCGAACTCTCCGTCGGGGAGTTCGAACGTGAGCTGCCATTCGTGCCCAAGCGCTATTTCCTGGTCTTCAACGTGCCGAGCATGGAGGTACGGGGCGAGCACGCCCACAGAAGCTGTGAGCAGTTCCTGATCTGCGTGCGCGGGTCCTGCGGGGTCCTGCTGGACGACGGTCACAACCGTCGTGAGGTCACGCTGGACCGCCCCAGCCGCGGCGTCTACATGCCGGCCATGATCTGGGGCACGCAGTACCGGTACTCGCCCGACGCCCTGCTCCTCGTGTTCGCCTCCGACTACTACGACCCGGACGACTACATCCGCTCGTACGAGGAGTTCCAGCGGATCGTGTCCAGGCAGGCGGCGCGCGCATGAGGGGTTCGTCGTTCGTCCGGTTTCTCGTGGCCGGAGCCGCCAACAGTGGCATAACGTACGGGCTGTTCGTGATCCTGGCGTGGTGGATGCCGCCGTCGGTCGCCTATTCGCTGGTCTTCCTCTTCGGCATCGCTCTCTCCTACGTCCTCAACGCCGCTTTCGTGTTCCGCACCAGGGCGTCGATCCGTACCGCCGTCCGATTTCCGGGCGTCTATCTGGTCCAGTACCTCACCGGTCTGGCCCTCCTGACGCTGTTGGTCCGCTGGGGGGTCGCCAGCTGGGCGGCGATGCCGCTGACGATGTGCGTCACCGTCCCGCTCACGTTCGTGCTGAGCCGGCGCGTCCTCCGGGGCGCGGCCCGGCGGGTCGAATCCGCGCCGGAGCCCGACCGCGTCTCCGTCTAGTGCCGGAGGGGTTAGGTACGACCGCGCCGCGTCTTCCTCACCGGTCACCCGATCCGGAGCCGACTCCCACGGGAGCGTCGAGGTCGTCGGACAGCCGCCCGGCGGGGTGGTCGCCCGCCGTCTCGGCCCGCTCGCGTACGAGATAGGTCGGGCGGCCCATCCCGCCACCGTGGATGCGGCCGACGTACTCGCCGAGCACCCCGATGGATATGAGCTGCGCCGCCGAGAAGAGCGCGACCATCGAGGCGATCGTCGTGAACCCCGCCACCGTGGTGTCGCCCGTGACGAACCTCCACAGCACGACCGCGCCGAGCAGCAGGCCGATGATCCCCGCGAGGAACCCCAGGTAGCTGGCCGCCTTCAGGGGAGCGGCGCTGTAGCCGACCAGCATGGTGACGGCGTGTCGCACGAGCAGGCGGGGTGTGTAGTTGGATCGGCCGTGGTCGCGCTCGCTCATGCGCACCCGCACCGAGTCGACGCGGGTGGTGGTCCACGAGAGCGCGACGTCGATGGACGCGTGCGGACCGGACAACCCGTCGAAGCCGTCGCGAAGGCGGGTGCGGAAGGCACGGAACGCGCTGATCGCCCGCGCGGTGCGGATGCCGAGCGCGGCGGCCATCCCCGCCTTCATCGAGCGGGACGCGAGGCTGCGCAGGAATCCGTGCTCCTCCTCGTGCGGCACGCCGTACACCAGGTCGAGGCGCTCGCCCTCGAGCGCGGCGAGCAGGAGGGGGATCTGCTCCGGCAGGTGCTGGAGGTCGTCGTCCATCGTGACGACGACGTCGAACCTGGCCTCCCTGATGCCCGCGACCAGGGCGTTGTGCTGGCCGTAGTTGCGGGAGAGGTGGAGGGCACGCACGCCCTCGACCCGGCGTGCCAGGTCGGAGGCGACGGTCCAGGTGTCGTCCGGGCTTCCGTCCACGACGAGGATCACCTCGTGATGGGGAGACACGTCGCGCAGCACCGGCATGAGCCTGGCGACCAGCGGCGGAAGGGTCCGCGCTGAGCGATAACACGGAATTACCACCGACACCGACATTGATCCCCCGATTCATTCTCGCCGACGATTACACTCCCCCTGATCGGCCGTCGACAGCAGACCCGGAGTGACCCTAATATGCTCGAACTCAAAAGCCGTAGTGCCCGGGAGAACCCGACGGTGCGACGGGCCCTGATCCCGGCTTTCCTCGGCCAGCGCATCACATACCTGCTGGCCGGTGCCATGACGGCCGGGGTGTATTACGCTCTTCTTTGCCTAGGATTGCTGGTCGCCAAGAATGCGGTGCCCTACCTTTTCCTCGTCGTGGTCAGCCACTTCATCACCGTGGTGCTCGTCTATCCGGCGTATCGGCTGGTGGTCTTCAAGGTCTCCGGCGTGGGATGGCTGTCCGGTTACCTGCGCTTCTACGCCGTCGGGCTGAGCTTCCTCGGCCTGTCCGTCATCGGTCTGCCCATTCTGGTGGAGTTCGCCGGGATTCCCATCATGGTGGCTCAGGGCCTGATAATCCTGATGAGTCCGCCGCTGAGTTACGCGATACACCGAGCATGGACCTTCCGGTAGCGGGAGGGCGTCTGCAACGTCTAGCCCTGGCAACATGTGCAACACCGTTCGGCAAAAGCGGCCTGCGGTGCGACGTTCTCGATTCGAGCCCTCGGTAATTTCGACCGGTCAGATGGTCGCTGCGGCCATGCGTTCTTCAATGAGGGATCCAAAAGCATGGAAGGACTCGAAGAGCGGTGAAGGCACTCGTTCTGGCGGGCGGCAAGGGGACCAGACTGCGCCCGCTGACCCACACGTCGGCGAAACAGCTGGTCCCTGTCGCGAACAAGCCGGTGCTCTTTTACGGGCTCGAGGCGATCCGTGAGGCGGGGATCACCAGCGTCGGCGTCATCGTCGGCGACACGGCGCACGAGATCCGCGAGGCCGTCGGCGACGGTTCGGCTTTCGGGCTCGACATCACCTACATCGAGCAGGAGGCCCCGCTCGGCCTCGCGCACTGTGTCCTGATCGCCAGGGAGTTCCTCGCCGACGACCCCTTCGTGATGTATCTCGGGGACAACTTCCTGATCGACGGCATCACCGGCCTGGTCGACGCCTTCGAGGCGGCCGACTGCGACGCCCGGATCCTGCTCACCCGGGTCGCGGAGCCGCAGTTCTACGGCGTCGCGGAGCTCGGGCCGGACGGAGAGATCGTCGCGCTCGAAGAGAAGCCGGTGAACCCGCGCAGCGATCTCGCGATCGTCGGGGTCTACACGTTCTCACCCGCCATCCACGAGGCCGTACGCGCGATCAGGCCGTCCGCCCGGGGCGAGCTGGAGATCACCGACGCCATCAAGTGGCTCATCGACGCCGGCCGTCGGGTCCAGTCACATCTCGTCACCGGCTATTGGAAGGACACCGGTCGGCTGGAGGACATGCTGGAGTGCAACCGGATCGTGCTGGAGGCGATCGAGCACGACTGTAGGGGCACGGTGGACGGGCTCTCCGAGATAACCGGGCGGGTCGTCATCGGCCCCGGCGCCGTCGTGGAGAATTCCGTGATCCGTGGGCCCGCGGTCATCGGCGCCAATACCAAGATCGATCGCTCGTACATCGGCCCCTACACGTCCATCGGGGACGGCTGCACGGTGGAGGAGGCCGAGGTGGAGTACAGCATCGTCCTGGGCGAGTCGGCCATCAGAGGCGTCGGCAGGCTCAGTCGCTCCCTCATCGGCCGTAATGTCGAGGTCACGAAGGCGGCCGGAGTGCCGAACGCCTGTCAGCTCATGGTGGGAGACCACAGCAAGGTTCAGGTGCGCGCATGAGGATCCTGGTCTCGGGGGGTGCCGGATTCATCGGCTCCACCTATGTCCGGTCGCTGCTCACCGGGGCGTACGCCGGCTACGAGGACGCCCACGTGACGGTGCTCGACAAGCTCACCTACGCGGGCAACATGGCGAACCTGCGGCCGGTCGAGGGGGCCGCCCGGCTCACCTTCGTCCACGGCGACATCACCGACGCCGCCCTTCTCGCCGAGTTGGTGCCCGGCCACGACATCGTCGTCAACTTCGCCGCCGAGACGCATGTGGACCGCTCGATCACCGGCGCGGGCGACTTCGTGGTCACCAACGTGCAGGGCACGCAGTGTCTGCTCCAGGCCGCACTCGACCACGACGTGCGCACGGTCGTCCAGGTCTCGACCGACGAGGTGTACGGGTCGATCGAGGAGGGCTCGTGGACCGAATGCGAGCCGCTGCTGCCGAACTCGCCCTACTCCGCCGCCAAGGCGGGCGCCGACCTGCTCTGCCGTGCCTACCATCGGACGTACGGCCTCGACGTCCGCGTCACCAGATGTTCCAACAACTACGGCCCCTACCAGTACCCCGAGAAGGTCATCCCGCTCTTCGTCACCAACCTCATCGACGGCCGACCCGTCCCGATGTACGGCGACGGCCGCAACGTGCGCGAATGGTTGCATGTCGACGACCACTGCCGGGGCATCCAGACCGTGGTCGACAAGGGCGGCGCGGGAGAGGTCTACAACATCGGCGGCGGGGTCGAGCTGACCAACCTGGAGCTGACCCGCCGGCTGCTCGAGGCCTTCGGCGTCGGCTGGGAGATGGTCGAGCACGTGCCGGATCGGCTCGGCCATGACCTGCGCTACTCCGTCGACTCCGGCAAGATCCGTTCGATCGGCTACGAGCCTCTGGTCGACTTCGACGAGGGGCTCGCCGAGGTCGTGCGGTGGTATCGCGACCACGAGGACTGGTGGCGCGGGCTCAGGGCCACGACTTCCTGATCGTAGGGCGGTTGTGGTCGTCCGCCATGCGGATGCCGGCACAGCGGTGGAACCGATCATGGAATTCACGCGCGCCCTGGGGCCCTGTCACGGCGGGCCGCCGGGCGCCGTGCGCTGACGGCTCGGAGCGCTCAGCTCTCGCACAATCACCAAGCCAATTTCCAGGGAACAAAACATGCGGATCGTCCTATTCTGTAATGACCGGACTGGTCTTGAGATCGCGACGTGGCTTCATGGCAGGCCGGACGCGGAGGTGGCCGCGGTCGTCCTCAACGCTCCCGGGCAGCAGCGTCGGGCAGACGAGATCAGGAGCCTGTTCCCCGACCTGGAGCGAGCGGGCCTCGTCCTCACCGGGGACATGCTCAGGAACGGAGAGGCGGCGCGCCGCATCGCAGGGCTCGGCGCGGAGTTGGGGATCTCCCTGTATTTCGCGCACATATTCACGTCGGAGCTCATCAACGCGTTTCCGCGTGGGATCGTCAACCTCCATCCCTCCTTGCTCCCATACAACCGGGGGCGGCGGACGGCGATCTGGTCGATCATCGACGGAACACCGGCAGGTGCGACGTTGCACATGGTCGACCAGGGAGTCGACACGGGTCCGGTGCTCGCGCAGGAAGAGGTTCCGGTCCACCCGCACGACACGGGCGGTTCGCTCTATCGAAAGGTCGAGGACGCCGCCGTCGAACTGTTCCGGAGTTCGTGGCCGCTGCTGTGCGCGGACGCGCTCACACCGAAGGAACAGGATCACGACAAGGCCACCGCACACACGACCAGCGAGTTCGAGGCACTCGGGTACCTTGACCCGGACCAGATCATGACGGTCGGGCGAATGGTGGACATCATGCGGGGCCGGTGCTTCAACCGGGACAACTGCGTGCGACTCCGCACGCTCGACGGCACCGTGATCCGCCTCTTTCTGGAGCTGATCCCGGAGTGACCGTCGGACGCGTGTGATGGTCGACGACAAACAGCTGACGCGGAGATTCGAGAGCAACGCGCTCGGACGGTGAACGCCCGCCGCGCCGTGTCGCCACTCCTCGCCGGGATCTTCGGGCTCCTGCTGGGCGCGCCCGCTCTATGGCGTGTCGCCGCGGTTTCGCGGCAGGGGAGACCACGGCCGCGGGATTCGCCACCATCGCCTCGATGGTGGCGCTCCTTTCCGCCGCCCGACCCATCGCCGTCGGGGGTTCTGGGGGAGTACATCGGCCGCATCCACAGCTTGGGTGCTGTTTCCAATCGCCGGTCTCGTCGATGACGAGTACCGCGACCGGGTCGCCACCTGGTCGACTGCCCAGGTGGCGACCCGGTCGCGGACGGCGTTGCCAGTTCGGCCGGCCCGGAACGAGAAGTGTTACGGCACGTGTGGGCCACGGTGGGCGCGGTGGGCGCGGTGGGCGCGGTGGCCGACCGCCTCGCCGAAGGTCCGGCGGTTGGCCGTCTCCTCATCTCGATCCACAACTGGCGCATCAAGATCGTGAAAGCCCGGTCGGGCGGGCAGGCTGGGGTGACGACGCTTCACGGCACCCTCGTGGAAGTGGCGATCTTCAGATACCTCTTGGCGTTCGGTCCGGTGCTGAAGATGAGATCGAGAACGCTCACGTGATGGTCGAAGGGCGGGTGGAGTTGCGGATACTCGGGATAGCCCGAGTAGTCGAACCATTGAGTCTCGATTCCCGCATTCTGGAAGATGGTTTCGTCGAAGTAGGCTCGAGCGGCCGGGCCGGTGATGTATCGGGTTGCTCCCGACTTCCGGCACAGGTCGACGAGACGCTCGGTTTTGGATCCCGTCGCACCGTAGTCGGTGGACTGGCGCAGGTTGGCCTGAATGCCGAGGATCGAGCAGAGCCCTTCGAGGAAGTGCCTGTTGATTTCGGACAGCCTGTTTCCTTCGCATTCTCGGTACATTTTTTCCAGGGCTGTGGCGTACTCGTCGAAGTAGGGGGCCCTCCGGTAGGCGTGTGTGAGTGTTCGCCAGTGCTTCTCACGCCAGGACTGGTCGGTGACGGTCGCCTCGTTGATGAGCAGGCTCCGGCTTCCGCGCCCTACCGGAATAGAGAGCCATAGAGGGCCCGTGGCCGTCTTTATGCGGTTGCGATTACGCCAATCCCTGTTGGTGTATTGCACGTCGTCGAGAAGGATGAACTCGTCGACATGGGCGATGAGATCGAAATATCCCTTCCAAGGGATATAGTTCGATTGCACTATCGCAACTCGCTTCATTCGGTTCACGCTTTCGTATTGTTCGGCGTGGGTTGGTGTCCGGCGAGCGCGGCGATTCTGCGGCCCTCCTCACTTCGGGCGGGGCTCCGACCGGCGACATGGCCGTGACGGGCGTCACCTGTGGGGCACATCAGCCGCCTCGCGTGGAGGGGCGACAGGAACCTATGGCGGCAGCGACCGGTTGACCGTTCGAATTTACGGGGAAACCGATCAACGGTCCCGCGCGGCCCGTCGATTTTGCCGAAAAGCATCGGGCTCCTTGCCGGGCGTTTACCGGGGTCGGAAGTCGCCTCGGCCACACGATCCGGACTCATGCCGGCAGACCCCGGCGTGTTTCTTCCCTCGCGCGAAGCGGCCCCTCTGTTCGAAAGTCGATTGCGTCTGTCCGCGGGGCGACGTTATGACGGCGGTTCGCCCGATGCCGGGCGTGGCGGGCGACACGCCGAATCTGCCTTCGGGGGTTCAGGATCTCCTGACTTCTAGAGTCGGGACATCTGATCTGGAAATGACGGGGGTCCTTGGAAGTGGGAGAGAAGCTGGTCGTGATCGGCCAGGGATACGTCGGCCTGCCACTCGCGATGCGGGCGGTCGAGGCCGGGTTCGACGTCGTGGGGATCGACCTCGACGAGTGGAGGGTGAAACGCCTCAACGCCGCCGAGAGCTACGTCGAGGACATCGGTGACGACGTGCTGGCCGCCGCGCACCGGTCCGGCCGCTATCACGTCTCAACGGACTACGCGGGCGCCGAGGGGTTCGACGTCTGCGTGATCACGGTGCCGACGCCACTGAGCGAGGGCGCACCCGACCTGCGCCACATCGCCTCGGCCGGCCGGTCCATCGCCCCGTTCGTACGGCACGGCTCCCTGGTGGTGCTGGAGTCGACGACCTATCCGGGGACCACCGAGGAGTACCTTCGACCGATCCTGGAGGAAGGGTCGGGGCTGCGGGCCCCCGAGGACTTCTTCCTCGGCTACAGCCCGGAGCGGATCGACCCGGGCAACGCGCGCTGGCGGCTGGAGAACACCCCGAAGGTCGTCTCCGGCCTCGACGAGGCGTCCCTCGCCCGGATCCGGGCCTTCTACGGCGCCATCGTGGAGCAGGTCGTCCCGGTGTCGTCGCTCCAGGTGGCCGAGCTGTGCAAGCTCCTGGAGAACACGTTCAGGCACGTCAACATCGCCCTGGTGAACGAGCTGTCGATCTTCGCGCAGCAGCTCGGGATCGATGTCTGGGAGGCCATCGACGCGGCCTCGACCAAGCCGTTCGGCTACATGCGCTTCACCCCGGGACCGGGAGTCGGCGGGCACTGCCTCCCGATCGACCCGTCGTACCTGTCCTGGAAGGTCAAGCGCAGCCTGGGGCACAACTTCCGGTTCGTCGAGCTGGCCAACGACGTCAACGACCACATGCCCGAGCACGTCGTCCACCGGCTGACGCTCGCGCTCAACCAGCGGTTCAAGCCGGTCAAGGGCAGCCGCGTGCTGCTGCTCGGCCTCGCGTACAAGAAGAACGCGGGCGACTGCCGGGAGTCTCCCGCGATCGAGGTGGCCCGCGCGTTGGCGAAGCTGGGCGCGGAGGTGCGGGCGGCCGATCCGCACATCGATCTCGGCCGGCTGCCGGCCGGGATCGAGCTCGCGGAGGCGTCCTACCACGAGCTGGCCCGGGCGGACGCGGTCGTCGTCCTCACCGACCACGACTGCTTCGACTACGAGCTGGTCCAACGCGCCGGCACCTTCGTCTTCGACACCCGCGACCGCTGCAGGGGCTTCAACGTCGAACGGCTCTGACCCGCCCCGCGCCGGGTGAAGTACTGGCAAAGACGACGGCACGAGGGCGCGCCCGCCGCCAGACTCTCCGCATGGTCAGGACCATCGCGGCGGGCCCGTCCATCGGCGGGGGAAGGCGCGCCGGACGGCATCGGAGATCCCGCCTGGCCCGGTGGGCGCCCGCGGCGCTCGCCCTCGTGTTCGCGGCCACGGTGCTGGGGCTCAACGGTGTGTCGATCCGGGATCTCGCCGTCTTCGGGCTCTATCTCGCGCTGGCCCTCGCGCTCCCCGGCGTCCTGCTGGTCAGGGCGCTGTACGGAGCGGTCAGAGGTGACGGGAAGGACGCCGGCCGCACGCCGGGGGAGGAACTCGCCCTCGGCGTGACGCTGGGATACGCGATCGAGGTGCCCGCGTACATCGCCGCCCGCGCGGCGGGCCATCCGCTGCTCGTCCTGCTCTGGCCGGCGGCCGTCTACGCCGCCTTCCTGGCCGTCCCACGGCTGCGTCGCCACTGGAGGCGCCTGCCGCCGGGGCCCGCCGCGCCGCGGTGGTGGTCCTGGTTCCTCGCGCTGGTCGTCGTCTACCTCACCTGGTGGAGCGCCACGAGCTTCTTCGACGCGAACGCGTTGACCTGGCCCCGGGCCGGCGCCTCCCTCTTCGACATGCCCTACCACCTGGGCCTCGTCGGCGAGCTGAAGCACCACATGCCGCCGGAGGAGCCCACGGTCGCCGGCGAGCCGCTCCTTTACCACTGGTTCGTCTACGCCCACCTCGCGTCGTCGAGCTGGGTCACGGGCATCGAGCCGATGGTGCTGCTCTTCCGCCTGGCCGTCCTGCCGATGTTGGCCGCCTTCGCCGCCCTCATCGGGATGATCGGGCACCGGGTCACCGGATCGCGGGTCGCGGCGGCGCTCGCCGTCGCCGGAACCCTTTTCGTGTCCATGCCGCGCCTGTACGCCAACACCGACGGGCTGCTCCTGTGGAACGGTCTCCAGCCGAGCGGATGGGGGAGCCCGTCGCAGATATTCGGGGCGCTGCTGTTCGCGGCCGTCGTCCTCGTGCTCGCCGACCTCCTGGAGGGGCGCGGCGGCCGGGGCGCGTGGGTCCTGCTGGCGGTCCTCATGATCGCCGTCATGGGGGCCAAGGCCACCCATCTGCCGCTGCTCTTCGCCGGGCTGGTCGTGGTCGGCGCGGTGCGGGCGGTCCGGGACCGGCGTCCGCCGTGGGCCGTGCTCGCCACGCTCGGAACGACCCTCGCGTGCCTGGCCTTCGCGCAGGTCGTCCTGTACGGCGGCGGCCGCCAGGGGATGATCGTCGCCCCGCTGTCCTTCGTGCGCACGACGTGGGTGAAGCTCGCTGGGCTGGGCGACGCGGCGCAGCCGTCACCGGCCTCCCTCGCCGGGATGACCGCGGTCTACCTGATCTGCTGGGCGGTCACCTGGTGCGGGATCGCCGGGTTGCTGCGCCGCCCCCGGCTGCTCCTGGGGCCGCCCGTCGTCCTCATGCTCGGCATGTGCGCGGCGGGCGTCGGCGCCGTGCTCCTGCTGGGCAGCACCTACCTGAACGAGGGGTACTTCCT
This sequence comes from Microtetraspora sp. AC03309, assembly GCF_020826795.1. Classification (NCBI taxonomy): domain Bacteria; kingdom Bacillati; phylum Actinomycetota; class Actinomycetes; order Streptosporangiales; family Streptosporangiaceae; genus Microtetraspora; species Microtetraspora sp. AC03309. The sequence goes on from NZ_JADDIL010000022.1 coordinate 101,496, forward strand.
CCAGGCGATCTATCCGTACCTCGCGATCCTCTCGGCGTACGGGTTCCTGGTCGTGACGAAGGGGGAGCGGCCGTCGCGCTGGGCGGTCGCGGGCGCCGTCGCCTCGGGGCTGGTGGTCGCGCACCTGATCCGCGTGCTGTCCGGCGTCGTCGTCCCGCTGGGGCCGGGCCGTGCCGAGGCCGTGCTCTACCTGCCGTTCGCCGTCGTGTTCGCCGTCGCGATCCTCGCGGCCGCGGCCGCGTTCGCGCTGCGGCGGCGCAGGGTGCGCGCCTGGTCGCTCGCGCTGTCCATGGTCGCGGCCATGGGCGTCCCGGCGTCCTGGCAGGCGCGCGCGCTCGCGCTCGGCGACGACCCCGGAGCCGACCCCGCCGCGGCGCGGGTGGTCCACCCCGACAGGGAGAAGGTGCCGCGCGGGGCGCTCGCCGCCGGGCGGTGGCTGCGCGCCCACTCGCGGCCGGAGGACCTGGTCGCCACCAACGCGCACTGCGTCTGGGGCCGTGAGGACCCCTGCGACAGCCGCCACTTCTGGGTGACCGCGCTGTCCGAGAGGCGCGCGCTCGTCGAGGGATGGGCGTACACGCTGACGAACATGGACCGCTGGCGGCCCGGCCAGTCGGTGCTGCGGCTCCCGTTCTGGGACTCCGAGCGCCTCCGGCTGAACGACGCGGCCTTCCGCCGCCCGTCGGCCGCGGCCTTCCAGTACCTGCGCGACCGCTTCGGGGTCCGCTGGCTCGTCGTCGAAGAGCGCCGGTCACCGCCGATCGGGGACGCCGCGAACCTGCGCTTCCGCTCCGGCGACTACGCGGTGTACCGGATACCGGCCAAGCTGCCGAGGTGACGGGGGCGGCCCGGGTCAGCGGCGCCCGATGCGGGCGGAGACCTGCCCGACGAGGTTCCGCGGGACGAGCTTGCCGACCGACACGATCGCCTTGTAGCGGGCCGAGGGAACGCTGACCCTCCGGCCGCGGGCGAGGTCGCGCATCGCCTCGGCCACGACCCGGTCGGCCGACAACCACAGGAAGCCCGGGATGCCGGACACGTCCATGGCGGCCCGCCGGTGGAACTCCGTACGGACGAATCCGGGACAGAGGGCCATGACGCGCACGTCGCGGTCGCCGGCCTCGGCGGCGACGGACTCGCTGAAGTTGACCACCCAGGCCTTGGACGCGCTGTAGGTGCCGCGGGTGAAGAACGCCGCCACCGACGCCACGTTGATCACGGCCCCCCGGCCGCGTGCCCGCATCCCGGGCAGCGCGGCCAGCGTGAGCCGCAGCACCGCCTCGCAGTGGACCCGGAGCATGGTCACCTCCTCGTCCACGGGGACGTCGAGGAAAGCGCCGGGATGCCCGAACCCCGCGTTGTTGACCAGCAGGTCGACACCCTGCCTGAGGCGCTCCTCGACCCTCGTCACGCCCTCGTCGAGGGAGAGGTCGGCGGGCAGCACCTCCACCGCCACGCCGTACCGCTTGCGCAGTTCTCCCGCCGAGGCGGACAGACGGGCCGCGTCACGGGCGACCAGCACGAGGGAGAAGCCGTCGGCGGCGAGGCGGCGGGCGAAGGCCGCGCCGATTCCGGCGGTCGCGCCGGTGATGAGTGCGGTGGGCATGACGGCAGACTAGTCCCAACGCCACAGAACGGCGGCCCCGGCCGGCCCGCGACTCCTGGTGGGAGCGCGGGCCGGCCGGGGCCGCCGGATGTTCGTGACCGTTCGCCTCAGGCGGTGAACCGCAGGCAGGTGAAGGCTTCGGCCAGGGGCTGTCCGCATTGGACGCCGCGTACCGCGGCGAGGCCGCGGAGCGCCTCCTCAGAACGGGTATGGGGATGCGTTCGCCACTGACTCGCGTAACGACGCAGCCCCTCGATCTTCTGATCGAGGTCGATCGGCTCGATGCCGACGTAGAAGTTGCGCGGCGAGATGCTCTCGCCGCTCCAGCCGTCCGCCACCTCCTCGTACATGAGGACGATGTCGGGTTGATGACGCTCATTCCGTGGCCCTGGCCGCAACGCGGTGATTCCCGCGTGCGCGACACTCTTGTGGTCCTGGTTGTAACTGGTGATCTCCGGCAGCAGCACCACGGACGGGCGGATCTCGGAGAAGGAGAGCGGACTGTCGCGCTCGAGCAGGTCGATCAGCCGCTGCCGCGGCAGATGGTCGAGCCGCAGGTGGTAGTCGCTGCCCCGAAGCGCGATGTGGTGGCCGTCCACACCGAAGTGCTTGACGACCTCCTCGATCTCGCGCTCGCGCTCGGAGCCGGTGGACTGTCCCGCCTGCGAGAAATCTCTCGTGTCGCCGACGGTGACGAAGAGAACGAATACCTGTCCGCCCGATCGCTTCACCAGGTTGATGAGGCCGCCGCAGCCCAGGAGTTCGTCGTCCGGATGCGGAGCGACCACCAGAAGTCGCTGGTCCGTCCAGTTGATCATGATGTTCCCCGTGTGATCTGTAGTAGAGGGTGGTGCCGCTCAGGCGGACTTCGTTGCCACCACCGCGACCATCTCCTTGGACACCGGCATCGCGCCGCTCGGAGGGCAGTACGCCTTGAGGTCGTCGAGCGAGTGGCCTTCGCGCTCGGCGATCTCCTCGTAGAGCAGGGTCGAGCAGAAGTAGCGGAGGAACTCGTCCCGGTTCGGAAAGGTCAGCACGGAATTGATGACCTCTGCCCGGACGCTGCCGAACATTCCCAGAGCGAGAGGCAGGAACTCGTTGACGATCCGCTCCGATCGACGCAGTGTCTTGTCGTCCGCTTTCCGCCCGGTCACCTTCTCGTTGAATTCGTAGAGCTCTGCCACATTGTTGGCAGTAGGCCCGATCATGACGAGTTCGCCGTTTTTGTCGAGCACGCGATGCAGTTCGCGGAGGGTGAATTCCGCGTTCCTGGCGTTGTATACGGCGAAAGTCACCATGCAGAGGTCGAACGCGCCGTCCTCGAAGGGCAGGGCGTCATCCATGGAGCCGACGCGCAGGGAAAGGTTCTCCACGTCCAGGTAGCGAGCCTTGGCCCGGTTGATCAGCGCTTCGTCCCGGTCGGCACCGGTGACCGTTCCGGCGTCGCCGACGTGGCGCAGGTAGAGGTCGATGTGGTTCCCGTCGCCGCACCCGAGGTCGAGAACGTTCACGCGTGGGCGATGGCCGAGGAAATCGTCGATCCAGTCGGTGATATCGAAGTTGCCGAACAGCTTGTGCGCGCGTATACGGCTTGTCAGGCGATCCTGGGTTTCGTGGTAGCTGATATCCATTTCGGTACCCCTCCTTGGATCGATGGTCATGCGTCTTCGCGCACGCCTGTCCGCATTGGATCGCTCCGCTGCTTTTCAGTCAAGGAGGTGGTGCCGAGGTGTGTCGCCGAGTGGTGACGCCTCTGTTCCGGTCGGCGATTGATTCGGTCGACCGCGGAAAATGCGGACACGGCCGCATCGAGTTATTTCCGAAATGCGATGAGGATACGAGCGCGGACTGTTGTGGCGCGCCGTCCGTAGCCGCCCCCGCCGGCGTCCGGCGCGCGGGTTCGCCGGGGAGGGACCGGTCCCGGCGTCAATCCCCTGCCGACCGCTCGATCAGCTCCTCGACCTGGGAGTTGAGCCGGGCGCCGCGCGGCCAGCCGGCGTAGTGGGTCAGGAACACGACGACCTCGCGGAGCTCCGTGGGGGTCAGCTCCCCGGTGCGCAGCGCGGTGTCGAGTTGGACGCGCAGCGCGTCGTCGAGCCCCTGGCCGACGAGCAGGCCGAGCAGAAGCAACCGCCGCTCCCTGACCGAGAGCACGTCGCGCGACCAGATCTCGGCGAACAGATGCTCCACCGTCATTCCGAAGAACTCGCCGGGCGCGTCGGCGGGATGGTCCCATCCGTTCACGCGCTTCATGATCTCCAGTCCGCGAGCCCAACGGTCAAGGTCGTCCACGCTGTCGCTCATAGAAGTGCTCCAAGTCCGTCGGCTGTGCGTCTGTGGCGAGCCCGGCGAGCGGCACCCCCGCCCCCTCCATCCTTGGCCACTTCGCGCGCTCGCGATAGGCCATTTTTCGTCGCGCTCTCCGATCTTTAGCACTATCTCACGCGATCAGTCATCCCCTGTTGCATGATCGAGTTGACGTGTTCATTGTTTAGTGGTGGATAACAGGCGAAGCCAAGATATGGCCAAGATTTGGGCAAGATTTCCGAGATGACCATCGCCGATGTCGAGATGGATACTCGGAAAACGGGCACTACTACCTCGTACACCCGCAAAGCGGAGGTTGGGCCCTGGTGGAAAGATCGCGGGTTAGGTCCGGAATGGTGGCGGTAACGACAGCCTCCGCACTGCTCACAGGGCTGTCAAGCTGCGCCGGCTCCCAGTTCACGTACGTACGTGACGACGACGGAGCGACGTACTTCAAAGTCCCTTCGGAATGGCGCAAGGTCGATCAGGCGTCGCTCGACACCAAGGTCTTCGGCGACCTTCAGTCCGAGACCGCGCGGCTCCAGAAACAGCTCACCTGGACGGTCGGGTTCGACGCCCACTCACGGCCGTCCGCCGACCACCTGCTGGTCCCCGGCTCACTGGTCGAGGACCAGCCGTTCGTCATGGCGAAGGTGCAGACCCTCACCCCGTCACAACGGAACGAGGTGTCGCTCAACGTGCTGCGCAACTCCTCCGGTCTCCCCGTCGCGCTCAGCACCGAGGCGCGGCAGCAGCTCGAATCGTCGTCCGCCTCGCCGTTCAAGGACTTCGAGCTGCTGACCGACCAGGTGCTGCCGGTGAAGGACGGTGTCCGCGGGATCCGGGCGATCTTCAACTACCGCCTGCTCGGCGGGCCGGTCCAGACGTTCGACGAGACGGCCTACCTCTCCGCCGACGGCACGCATGTGTCCACGCTGCTGATCCGCTGTACGGCCGCCTGCTACAGGAAGCGGACCAAGGAGATCGACCAGGTCGCGCAGTCCTTCAAGGTCAAGCGACTCACCTCGTGAAGGAGCCCCTCAGATGAACACGGCACACCAGCCCGAGGGGCTGCGCGAACCCGGCTCGGGCCCCGTGGACCGCGACCCGCTGACCAGGAAACGGCTTCCCTTCTGGGACCGGGCCAAGTTCCTGGTCCTGCTCGCGGTGCTGTTCGGCGTCCTGGTGATGAACACCTACGGCAGCTTCCCCGGGATCATCCCGGTGCGGGACGCGGTCACCAAGACGGCTGAGGAGTCCACCTGGATCCTGTGGCTGGCGGGCCTGGAGCTGATCAGGCAACTCCACTTCCTGATCAGCGAGAGGTCCGCCGGATACCACCGGTTCTGGACGAAGAAGGTCTTCGGCGGATGGAACCGCTGGACCCGCCGCAGGTTCAGCGACTGGACCCGCTTCCGGCTGGCCCGCGCGCTGAAGTGGACGATCTGGATCGCCGTCATCGCCGTCGTGCTCGGCAAGCTGGGGGACACCTCGCCCCTGGAGGCGCTGATCCAGGCGCCGGCCCAGGCGGTGGGATACCTCCCGACGGTCCTGCAGGTGCTCCTGTACATGCTGCTGGCCGTCGGCCAGTTCGCCGCCATCTTCTGGTTCCTCTCACGCGGCGGCGTGGACGTCTACTTCCCCGACGACATCAAGACGCGCTTCTCCGACGTGTGGGGCCAGGACCACGTGGTCGAGCGGGTCAAGGAGAACATCGTCTTCCTCGAGCGGCCCGACGAGATCGAGGACAAGGGCGGCTACGTCCCGAGCGGCATCCTCCTGTGGGGCCCTCCCGGCACCGGAAAGACCCTCATGGCCGAGGCGGTCGCCGGCTCGACCGGCAAGCCGTACGTCTTCGTGGACCCCGGCGCGTTCATCAACATGTTCTTCGGCGTGGGCGTGCTGAAGGTCAAGTCGCTGTTCAGGAAGCTCCGCAAGCTGGCGCTGCGCTACGGCGGGGTGATCGTCTTCTTCGACGAGGCCGACTCCCTCGGCAACCGGGGCGCGCTGGCCTCCGGCGGGCCGGGCGGATGGGGCCGGGTCGTCCCCGCGCCCTTCCAGCAGGCGGGATGCAACGGCTTCTCCTACCTCGACCAGGAGACCCGATGGCTGCTCGGCCGCAACGCGGTCGGTCACGGGCAGGGGCAGGCGGAAGCGGCCGCCCCGGTCTCCAGGACCGGCGCCCTCGTCAGCCGTCTGGTCTACGGCGCCGGCATGGGCGGTGGCGGTGGCGGCATGGGCACGCTGCAGGCGTTGCTCACCGAGATCTCCGGCCTGAAGAAGCCGCGCGGGTTCGTCAACCGGCACGTGCGGCGGCTGCTCGGCATGCGTCCCAAGCCGCCGCCGAAGTACCGCATCCTGATCATGATGGCGACCAACCTGCCCGAGGCGCTGGACGAAGCGCTGCTGCGGCCGGGCCGGATCGACCGCATCTACAAGGTCGGCTATCCGTCGAAGGACGGCCGGATCCGCACCTACAAGGGATACTTCGACAAGGTACGGCACGAGCTGACCGACGCGCAGGTCGACAAGCTGGCCACGATCACTCCGTACGCCACCGGCGCGACCATCAAGGACCTCGTCAACGAGTCGCTGATCACCGCGATCAGGGACGGCCGGGACGTGATCACCTGGTCCGACGTGATGCGGGCCAAGCGGCTCAAGCAGCTCGGGCCCCCGGAGGACGTCGAGTACATCGAGAGGGAGCGGCACGCGGTGGCCGTGCACGAGGCGTGCCACGCCGTCGTGGCCTACCGCACCCGGCACCACCTGGAGATCGACCTCGCGACCATCGAGAAGGGCGCCGACTACCTCGGCATGGTCTCCAGCATCAAGCCGGAGGACCAGTTCACCAGGTGGAAGTCGGAGTACGAGGCCGACATCATGGTCTCCCTCGCCTCGCTGGCGGGCGAGCGGATGTTCTTCGGCGAGGACAACTCCTCCGGCGTCTCCGGCGACCTCCAGTCGGCCACGCTGCTGACCGGGCTGATGGAGGCGCACTGGGGCATGGGCATCGGCGTCGCGTCGCTGCCCGCCCTGCAGGACCTCGGCATCCGTGAGGGCAGGGCCCAGAATCCGCCCGGCCAGGGCGGAGGCATCGGCTTCCTCGGCACGCCCAGGTCGCCGGGGAACGACCTGACGCCCGACATGCTCCCGGAGCGCATCGAGTTCAACCTGAATCAACTGCTGGAGAAGACCGCCGAACTGCTCAGGGACAACCGCCGCGAGGTGCTGAGCGTCGCGCACGCCCTGGAGCACCACAAGACGCTCAACGGCGACGACGTGGTCGCGGTCATCGAGAAGACCCGCGGGCCGCTCGTGGACGGCACCGTCTACGGCTCCGACGAATTCTTCGAGGAGATCGAGGCGTACCACGCTGCGGCGGCGGACGCGCACCGGAGCCACAGCGCCGTCCCGGTGGAGCTGCCGGCGCCCGGACGGGTGCTGGAGCTCGAACCGTCGGCCGTCGTCGCGGCCGCGCGCCCGGCCTCCGCCGGCCCCGGAACGCCGGGGCCCGGGTCGCCTGGGTCGTCCGCGGCGTCCGCGTCTGTGCCGCCCGGGTCGCCGAGCTTCGCGCCTCCACGGGCCGACGACCCGTACGAGCCGCACCCCATGACGACCGGCATGTCTCCCGGCGTGCCGGTGCGGGTCGCGACGAACGGCTGGGGCAACGGCGTCGTCCAGCCGGACCTCGTGCCGCTGAACGGGTCCGTACCCGACACTCAGCCGGAACCGGCGTTCCCGCCGCCGGGGACGCGGCGCGGCAGGTCGCACGGCCTGCTGTGGGCGGTCATCGGCGGCATCATCGCGCTGGTCGTCATCGCCCTGCTCGGCGCGGCGCTCCTGCAGGGCGGCGCCGCCGGGGCCATGGAGGAGGCGGCGAAGGGGGTCTCGCCGGGAACCGCCCTGGTGCTGTTCCTCGCGCTCCTCGGCGTCCTCGGCCTGATCGTGGTCGCCGTCGCGGTGGTACGCGCCCAGCAGGCGGGCCGCAGGCAGGCGGAGGACGCCAGGGACCGGGCGGCCGAGCGGGCGCAGCTCCTCGCGGCGGCCATGGATCCCGAGGTCGCCATGCGGCTGCTCGGATACGACGGCCGCCGCGGTCCCGACGGCACCACGTGACGTCTGGCGGTGTCCGGATGTGTCAGAGGCGGAAGGCCAGATCGGGCGTGATGTCGGCGACGTCCATCTGGGCCTTCTGCAGCCTGCCGGAGTAGTCCCAGTTCATCGCCTGCCAGCGGGTGAACTGGTCGAGCACCCAGACGCCGCTCTGCCTGCTGCCGTTGCCCGACTTGCCGTTACCGCCGAACGGCAGGTGCGCCTCGGCCCCCGAGGTCGAGTTGTTGACGCTGACCATGCCGGCCGACACGCCCGCGCGGAACCGGAACGCGGCCTTCGGGTCGGTGGTGTAGATCGACGACGACAGCCCGTAGCCCGGCCTGTTCGCCAGCTCGATCGCCTCGTCGAGCGAGTCGAACGCGGTCACGCCGACGATGGGGCCGAAGGTCTCCTCGAGGAAGATCCGGTCGTCCGGGCGCACTCCGTCGACGACGACCGGGTGGTAGTAGAGGCCCTCGCCGTCCATACGCCCGGTCGGGCCGGGCAGCACGGTGTGGTGCGGCTGGATCCAGGTGAGGTACTCCTCGTACCGCTCGGCGAACTTGTGGTCGAGCAGCGGCCCGTAGAGCACGTCGCCGTTCGGGTCGCCGATCTTCGCCGCCTGTACGGCCTGGACGTACCGGCGTACGAACTCGTCGTGGACGTCCCGGTGGACGATGACCGTGCCGAGGGACGTGCAGCGCTGCCCGGCCGTACCGAACCCGGAGAACAGCGCGCCCTCGACGGCGAGGTCGAGATCGGCGTCGGGCATGACGACCATCGGGTTCTTGCCGCCGAGCTCCAGGCAGGCGGACTGCAGGTGCCGTCCGCACAGCTCGCCGACGCTGCGCCCGACCGCGCTGGACCCGGTGAAGCCGACCTTGTGCACGGTGCCCTCGGACAGCGCCTGGTCGAGCCCCTCGTACGTCCGCGCGCCGTCCGCGAACACGATGTTCAGCACGCCGTCGGGCAGCCCGGCGGCGGCGAACAGGCGGTACAGCGCGTGCGCGGACGCGGCGGCGTACTCGGCGGGCTTCCACACGACGGCGTTGCCGCACAACAGAGCGGGCACCAGGTACCACGACGGGACGGCAACGGGGAAGTTGCCCGCCGTGATGACGGCCGCGACTCCGACCGGGACCCGGAAGGTGAACAGGTTCTTGTCCGGCATCTCCGACGGCACGGTCTGGCCGTAGAGGCGACGCCCCTCACCGAGGAAGAAGTCGCACGTGTCGACGATCTCGCGGACCTCGCCCAGCGCCTCGGCGTACGGCTTGCCGATCTCCTCGGTCACGAGCCGGGCCAGGGCCTCGGTGTTCGCCTCGACCAGCCGGCCGATGGACGCGATCACGCGGCCGCGCACCGGCGCGGGCACGCGGGCCCATTCCTTCTGCGCGGTGGCGGCCGTACGGCACGCCCGGGCGAACGTCGCCGCGTCCGCGAGCGGAACCGTGGCGACGACCTCCGAGGGCCGGGCCGGATTCGTGGACGAGTAGGGGGAACCTTCGGGTGCGTTCTCTCCACCGATGACGGAAGTGATCTGGCGGGTCACCGTTGACCTCCTCTTTCGGGCTACCGTCGCATTCTTTCAAGCGGGTACGACAGGGTGAAGCGTGAACCGGGGAGACGATGGATCACGCACCGGATCCTGCACCGGACCAGTCAGTGGATCATCACACCGGATCACTCACGGGGTCACTCACTGAGTCACTCGCCGAGGGCCGCTCCCTGCCGATGGGCGATCGCCGCCGCCTGGGTACGACTGGCCACGCCGAGCTTGGCCAGGATGTTGGAGACGTGCACGCTGACGGTCTTCTGCGAGATGTACAGCAGCTTGCCGATCTCCCGGTTGGGCAGGCCGGCCGCCACATGTTCGAGCACCTCGCGCTCGCGGCTGGTCAGCGCGTCGAGGCCGCCCCCGCCGCCCCCAGCACCTTGGCCGCCGGTACCGCCGGCGGGGGTGGGGCGGTGGGCCGCGCCGAAACGGGCCCGGAGGCCCAGCGTCTCCAGCGCCCGGCGCAGGGGAACGGCCCCGAGCCGGTCGGCCGTCTCGACGGCCCGGGACCACTCGGTCCGTGCCGCCTCGCGGTCGCCCGCGTCGAGCAGGGACTCGGCGAGCCGCCAGCGGGACCGCGCCTCCTCGTAGACGAACCCGAACCCGAAGGCGTGGGCGGCCCGCCGCCACATCTCCGGCTCCGCCGTCCCCTTGGCCCGGTGCCATTCGGCCTCGGCCCGCAGCAGCCAGGCGGCGCCCTCCGGGCCCAGTTCCAGGCGTGGCCCGTACGGGCCGTTCACGGCGGACCAGCGCGCCCGTTCGATCAGGTCGTCGGCGCGCTCGCGGGCATCATGCGGCGCCGCGCCCTCCGCCAGCGCCCACAGGCCGGTCGCGCAGATCCGGATGAGCCCCGGATCGAACGGGTCGAGCGCCTCCACCACAGCCGTCACATGGGCGAGGGCGGTCTCCGGGTCGCCGCGCCAGAGAGCCTGTTCGGCGGCCAGCCCGCGCGCCATGTAGATCACCAGGTAGTCGGCCTGGCCGTCGCGCTCGTCCGCCTTCCAGAACGGCCGCAGCCACGAGAGCCGATCGTCGGCCGCGTCGCTCCCTCGGCCTACCTCGATGAAAAGGGCGAACGACGACAGGTGCGCCTCGGCGGGCATGCCGACGCGCACGCCGAACCCCGCCGCGACCCGCTCTGCCGTGTCCCAGTCACCGGACGCGTAGTGGATGAGGAACTGGAGGAAGCGCAGGTCCGTGCCGTACGTGCTCCAGGTCAGGCCGGTGCGCGCGGCCAGCTCGATGCTCGCGTCCGCCGTGCGCGCGGCGGCGTCCAGCTCTCCGTGCTCGTACCGCACGCGGGCCTGGTGGAAGGCGGCGCGCAGGTCGATGCTGAGGTCGCCCGATCGCGTCGCGGTGGCGCGGTCGAGCAGCGCCTCCACCTGCTCCACCGTGCCCGTCGCCTCCTCCACGATGGCCAGCGAGATCAGGGCGCTGACCTCGGCGTCCCGCGCTCCGGCCGCCCGCGCGGCCTCAAGCGCCCGGGTCGCGAGGTCCCGTACGGTGGTGCCCGACGTGGCGAACATGGCCCGGGCGTACGTGGCCAGCGCGCGGGCGAGCAAGGGGGTCGGCTCGCCGGGCGGCAGCACGTCGACGGCGGCGCGCGCCGCTTCTACCATGCCGGCGCCGAGGTCGGAGTCGGTGAGGTAGTAGGCGATCCGCTCGTCCGTCTCGGAGATCAGGAGCGGATCGTCCAGCGACGGGCGCAGGCGCCGCAACCGGGCCACGGCGCGGCGGTAGTCCCCGGCGGCCGCGGCGGACGCGGCGCTGGACAGGGCGACGCGTACGGCGTTCGTGCCGGTGAGCCGCTCCGCGTCGGCCACGTGCTCCCAGATCTCGAGAGCCCGGTCGAAGTGGCGGTGAGCCTCCGCGGGCGCGCCCACCTCGGTCGCGAGCCGGCCCGCCTCGACCGACGCCCGGAGCGCGCCCGGCAGGTCGTGGCCGGCCTGGTAGTGATGGGCCAGCTCCGCCGCGGCGGCGCCGCGCGCGGCGAGCAGGCGGGCGAAGGTCCCGTGCAGCCGGGTCCGTTCGCCGGGAAGCAGGTCGTCGTAGACCGCCTCCTGGAGCAGCGCGTGCCGGAACGCGTAGCCGCTCCTGTTCGTGGTCAGCAGGCCGCGCGAGACGATCTCGCGCAGCGCGTCCTCCAGGGGGATCTCCCCGAGATCGGTGGCGTCCCTGAGCATGTCGTGATCGACGCTGTGACCGGCCACCGCGGCCACCCGCAGGACGTGGCGCGCCTGGTCGGGCAGCGCCTCCACCCGGGAGAGCAGGAGGTCGGACAGGGTGCCGGGCATCCTGTCGCACATCGCCGCCGCGGCGAGCAGTTCCTCGGCGAAGAACGGATTACCGCCGGCGCGCTCGACGACTCCGCCGATCACGTTGCCGAGCACGCTTCTGGGGGTCGTGTCGATGGTCGCGAGATATTCGGCCAGGTCGTCGTTCGCGAGAGGGGGCAGCTCGGTCGCGGTGACCAGCGGCAGCCGTTGCAGTTCGGCGAGGACCGGCCGCAACGGGTGCTTCCTGTGCAGGTCGTCGGTCCGGTAGGTCCCGACGACGGCGACCCGCTCCCGCTGGAGCATCCGGGTGAGGAAGACCAGCAGGTCACGGGTCGAACGGTCGGCCCAGTGCAGGTCCTCGAACACGAACAGCACCGGGTGGCCCTCGGCCAGCTCGGACAGGAAGCCCAGCACCGAGCCGAACAGCTGCTGCTGGGCGAGCGCGCCCGCCGCGGCCCCGGCCGCGCCCGGGTCGGCGCCGGGGAGCAGCCGCCGCAGCGCGGGCCAGGCGCTCAGCGCGTCGTCGGCCGCCGTGCCCGGCTCCGCCGCCCCGCGCAGCGCGTCCACGAGCGGCAGGTACGGCAGGGAGTCGCCGAGCTCGGCGCACTGCCCGACGAGGACGGTGAAGCCGCGATCCTCGGCCAGATCGCGGACCTCGGTGACCAGCCGGGTCTTGCCGATCCCCGCGTCGCCGCCCACGAGCGCGACCCCGGCCAGGCCGCCCTCCGCCGCGTCGAGCACGCGCACCAAGCGGTCGAGCTCGCCCGACCGGCCGATCAGCGCCGTTCGCGCGGTTCTCGGAGTCACGGCGTGAGTATGCCACGCTACTTGGACATATCCCTCGTGCTTGGAGCTTCCGTACAGGCCGGGCGTGCCGTACATGGCGGGGGAGGCGCGGCCGGGTCCTCACGGTGATCCCGCCATTGTCGGGCCGTCGGCCGGGACCCGCACTGACCTGCGCTTTCGGGGTCGCGAGAGGCGAGGTCGCGGTTTTGTCGGCGGCGCTGGCTACTGTGCGGCGCGTGATCGAACGGTGGAGCCGCGATCAGGTGCTGGCACTGGCACCCGACGCGGCGTCGCAGAAGGCCGCGTCGGGCGTCAGCTCGCCCGGGAAGTGGTCCGTCCTCGGGGCGACCCCGGAGGTGCTCTGGGGTGAGTGCAAGGGGAGTGGGTCGAAGCCCTACCGCGCGTGCGTCGACCTGTCCGAACCGGCGTACCGGTGCAGCTGCCCGAGCAGGAAGTTCCCCTGCAAGCACTCCCTCGGCCTGCTTCTGCTGTGGTCGGCCGACGGGGTGCCCGCGGCGGACGAGCCGGCGGACTGGGCGGCCGAGTGGATGGACCAGCGCAGGGAGCGCGCCCTGAAACAGGCGTCCAAGATCGCCGCCGCTCTGGAGGCGGCTCAGGGCGCGGCGGATCAGGGGGCCGAGGCTCAAGGCGCTGAGGCTCAAGGGATCGCGGCTCGGGGCGCTCAGCCGGGACCGGACGGCCAGGCCCGGCCGGGAGATGAGCCGGGACAGGGAGAGGGGGCGGAGCGGCGCGGTGACGGTGACCTCTCGGGCGGGCAGGCGGGGTCCTCGGCACCGGACCGGCGCGCCCGGCAACGGGAGCAGCGGGTCACCGCCGGGCTGTCCGAGTTGGAGAGGTGGCTGGCCGACCAGATCGCGCAGGGCATCGCGGGCGCCAGGCAGACCGGCCCGGGCGACTGGGACGCCCTCGCCAAACGCATGGTCGACGCCCAGGCGCCGGGGGTGGCGGGGATGTTCTCCCGGCTGCCGCCCGTGCTGCGCGAGGAGGACTGGCCGCGCCGCCTCCTGGGTGAGTACGCGCTGGTCCACCTGCTGGCCGTCGCGCATCGCCGTATGTCCGAACTGCCGCGCGATCTGGGGGAGGTGGTCCGATCCCGGATCGGCTTCCCCTTGGCGCGGGAGACCGTGCTCGCCTCACCCGCGGTCCGTGACCGGTGGGACGTGGTCGGCAGCAGGGATGAGGAGCAGGATCGGCTGATCGCCCGCCGGGTCTGGCTACGCGGCAGGGAGACCGGCAGGGCCGCGCTCGTGCTGTCGTTCGCTCCCGTGGGGCAGGCTCTCGACGCTTCGCTGGTCAGCGGTACCACGGTCGACGCCGATCTGGCGTTCTTTCCGGGGGCCGCGCCGCTGCGCGCGCTGGTGGCCCGGCGCCATGGGGCGGTCCACGTGGGGCCGCCTCCCGGACTGAGCGCCGCGGAGGTCCCCGACCTTCTGGCGGGGGTGCTGGCCGGGGATCCCTGGACCGAGTCGTGGCCCGTGGTCCTGGCCGGGGTCGTTCCGGCGAGTCCGGTGAACGGCGACGGCTGGCTTCTCGCGGACCCCGATCCCGGGTCGGCGTTCTCCGCTCAGGGGACGGCGCCCGCCGAGCGGGCGGCTTCTCCCGAGGACGCGTCCCGGGGCACCCGCGAGCCGGCGTCCACGCTCGACTCCGAGGGCGTCCCCGAAGTCGGCCCGCGGATCGGCGCAGAAGACGTCAGCGGAGTCGTCCCGGAAGGCGGCGAAGGCGGCGAAGTCGTCGCAGGGGGCGGCACCGAGGGTGGCACCGAGGTGGGCGGTCTGCGGCTCGACCCGTCGTGCGGCACGCCGTGGCGACTGCTCGCGGTGTCGGGCGGCCATCCGGTCACCGTCGCCTGTGAGTGGACGCCACGAGGGGTGCGGCCGTTGACCGCATGGGATGAGGAAGGCCAGGTGGTGGTGCTGTGACCACGAATCGTCACGGCGGCGACAGGGCCACCCCGTCAACGGCGACGCCGGAACTCGGGGGAGTCTCCGCAGCTTCGGTGCCCGGTGGTGTGGTGCCCGATGGTGTGGCTCCGGCCGCAGGGGACGGCGGGTCCGGGCCCGCCGGCGGGCCTGGATGGGCGGAGGAGTCCGGGGGGAACGGCCAGGACGCGGCGACGTGGGAGGACCTCGTGTCGGCCGCGCTGGTCGGCACCGACCGGAGACCCGTGCCCGGCAGGCCGTCCGTCGCGCCTCCGGTCGACCTGCTGGAGCAGGCGGCCGTGCGGGTGATGCGGGTACGGGCGGGACAGCGGCCGCATAGGGGCCGGCCGCTGTCCCCCGCCCCGCCCGAGACGCGGCCTCTGGCGACCCGGACCGCGAGTGACCGGCTGGCCCGGATCCTCGCCGGGGAGCAGGGGCGCCTGCTGGCGGAGTGGCTGGAGATCGCGGCGGGAAGCGGCGTGCGGGTTCCGGCACGGCTCATCCCGAAGCTCCTCGACCTGGGGGCGCGGGACCAGTCGATCCGGGGCCACCTGGGCGTGCTGGCCGGCGCGCGCGGCCGGTGGCTCGCCGGGCTCAATCCCGCCTGGTCCTACCTCCAGGCGGAGCCGACCGACGGGTACGCCGGGTCCACCGACGTGTGGGAGTTCGGCACGAGCGGCGATCGCCGGGCCTACCTGGCCGCGCTGCGCGCGGCCGATCCCACGGCGGCCAGGGAACTGCTCGCGCGGGGCTGGAGCGAGGAGACACCCGAGGACCGGGCGGCGTTCACGCACCTCCTCGCCGAGGGGTTGACGATGGCCGACGAGCCCTTCCTGGAGGAGGCGCTCGACGACCGCCGCCGCGAGGTACGGCAGGCGGCCGCCGACCTGCTCACCCGGTTGCCCGGCTCGCGGCTCGGGACGCGGATGGCCGAGCGCGCGGGACGCCTGCTCACGCGCGACGGTGACCGTCTTCGCGCCGAGGCGCCGAAGGCGTGCGACAGCAGGATGGAGCGCGACGGGGTCCGGGCCCG
This sequence comes from Microtetraspora sp. AC03309, assembly GCF_020826795.1. Taxonomy (NCBI): domain Bacteria; kingdom Bacillati; phylum Actinomycetota; class Actinomycetes; order Streptosporangiales; family Streptosporangiaceae; genus Microtetraspora; species Microtetraspora sp. AC03309. Next base: position 117,097 of record NZ_JADDIL010000022.1, read on the forward strand.
CCCGCCCGCGGGGACCGGGCAGCGGGGGTGGTGGCTGCAGCAGGTCATCGCGCATACGCCCCTTTCGTTCTGGACCGGGCGCTTCGGTCTCTCCCCGGTTGAGATCACCACCATGGAGGTCGGCGACTGGGCCAGGGAGGTCCGCATGGGCTGGACCCGCGCGGCGATCCTTCAGAGAGACGGGGTCTGGGCGCGCGCGCTCATCGAGGTGGAGCCGCTGACGGACCTGCTCGCGATCCTCCCCCCGGCCGAGCAGTCCCGGGTGGCGGCGGAATTCGTCCGCCGCCACCCCGTCGACGGGCAGATGATCATGATGCTCGGCGGCATTCCCCGGCCGTGGGGCACGCCGCTGGCGAAGGCCGTACTGGAGAAGATCGTGAACACCTCGACCGCCCAGCCGTGGAACGCCGGGGAGCTGGCGCGGCTCGCGGGTGAGCGGTTCGATCCCGCGATGTACGGCCTGGTGGCGCGGCTGTCGGACCTCTCCGAGGTACGCGAGGTGTCCGCCACGCTCCGGTTCCGCTACGACATGGCCGGGGAACTCGCCGCGGACGGTTCCGGAGAAGGGCACGCAGCCGAATCCATGGCTGGACTCACGGCTGGACCCACGGGCGGAATCACGGCCGGATTCATGGACGTGCCTGCGGCTGGACCCACGGGCGGAATCGCGGCCGGGCCGGCGGACGGCTCCGTGGGCGGATTCACGGGCGGCCCTGCGGCCGGGCCCGACGAGAGACGGACAGACGACGGACACGGCACCGCCGCCCAGGAAGACGGCGGGCCGCTAGGCGAGGAGGACAAGTGACGGTTCTGCGCCCGCACGCGGAAGATCAGTACGCGGACGAGCTGGCGATCCTGGCCAAGGACGACGACCGGCCCAGGCCGCCGGGCTGGCGGCTCTCGCCCTGGGCCGTGACCACGTACCTGCTCGGAGACCCCGACCATCCCGGGGGCGTCATCACGCCGAAGTACATCGGCCCGAGAAGGATCGTCGAGGTCGCGGTCGCCACCCTGGCCACCGACAGGGCGCTGCTGCTGCTCGGGGTTCCGGGAACGGCGAAGACGTGGCTGTCGGAGCATCTCGCCGCCGCGATCAGCGGTGACTCCACCCTCCTGGTGCAGGGCACGGCGGGCACCGCCGAGGAAGCCATCCGATACGGCTGGAACTACGCGCGGCTGTTGTCGGAGGGCCCGTCCCGCCAGGCGCTGACCCCGAGCCCCGTCATGCGGGCGATGGCCGAGGGGCGGCTGGCCCGCGTGGAGGAACTGACCCGCATGCCGTCCGACGTCCAGGACGCGCTGATCACTGTCCTCTCGGAGAAGACGCTCCCGATCCCCGAACTGAACGAAGAGGTCCAGGCGGCCAAGGGCTTCAACGTCATCGCGACCGCCAACGACCGGGACCGCGGGGTCAACGAGCTGTCCAGCGCGCTGCGCAGACGGTTCAACACGGTCGTGCTGCCCGTGCCCGCCAGCGCGGAAGAGGAGGTGGACATCGTCTCCCGCCGGGTCGCCCAGCTCGGCCGCTCGCTGGAGTTGCCCGAGACGCCGACCGGGCTGGAGGAGATCCGCCGGGTCGTCACGGTGTTCCGTGAGTTGCGTTCCGGCGTGACCTCCGACGGCCGGACCAAGGTCAAGTCGCCGAGCGGCACGCTCAGCACCGCCGAGGCGATCTCGGTGGTGACCAGCGGCATCGCGCTCGCGGCCCATTTCGGCGACGGGGTGCTGCGTCCCTCAGACGTGGCGGCGGGCATCCTCGGCGCGGTCGTTCAGGATCCCGTGTCGGACCGGGTGGTCTGGCAGGAATACCTGGAGGCCGTCGTCAGAGAGCGCGAGGACTGGCGCGACTTCTATCGGGCCTGCCGCGATGCGAGCTGACCTCCTCCGCACGGCCGGTGACGGAACGGATGACGTGGCCGGGCGGGGCATCGGACAGCGAGAGACCGGGCGGCGAGGCATCGGGCGGCGCGCATTCGGGCGGCCGGGGATCGGGCGGCGGGCTGGACAGCGGATCGGACGGCGGGTGATCGGGTGACGACCACGATTCTGGGCGTGCGGCACCACGGTCCGGGGTCCGCCCGAGCGGTGCGTTCCGCGCTGGAGCGGTTGGAGCCGGACATCGTGCTCATCGAGGGGCCGCCGGAGGCGGACGCCCTGGTTCCCCTCGCCGCGGAACCGGACATGGAACCTCCTGTCGCGCTGCTCGCCCACGTGCCGGGTGATCCGTCGAAGGCCGCGTTCTGGCCGTTCGCGGTGTTCTCGCCCGAGTGGCAGGCGATCCGTTATGCGGCCACGGCCGACGTCGAGGTGCGGTTCTGCGATCTGCCCGCCGCCCACGGCCTCGCGCTCGACGGAGGACGGTCCGGCGAGGCGCAGACCGCCGTTCACGCCGATCCGATCGGGGCGCTGGCCGAGGCAGCGGGCTACGACGACCCGGAGCGGTGGTGGGAGGACGCCGTCGAACACCGTACGGACGGCGAGGCCGGCCACGGCTCGGTGTTCGAGGTGATCGCCGAGGCGATGACGGCCGTTCGCGAGGGCCACGTACCCGACCGGTACGAGGCACGCCGCGAGGCGTACATGCGCAGGACGCTCAGGCAGGCGGTCAAGGACGGCTTCCGGAACATCGCCGTCGTGTGCGGCGCCTGGCACGTGCCCGCGCTCGCGACGCTTCCCCGGGCCGCCGACGACGACCGGCTGCTCAAGGGCATGCCCAAGGTCAAGGTTGAGATGACCTGGGTGCCGTGGACGCATGGGCGGCTGGCCGCGTGGAGCGGGTACGGCGCGGGCGTCACCTCGCCAGGGTGGTACCACCATCTGTTCACCGCGCCCGACCGGCCGATCGAGCGATGGCTGGCGCGGGCCGCCGCGGTGCTCCGCGAGGAGGACCTGCCCGTCTCGTCCGCGCACGTCATCGAGGCCGTACGGCTCGCGGACGGCCTCGCGACGCTGCGGGACCGGCCGCTCGCCGGTCTGACCGAGGTGAGCGAGGCGGTCCGCGCGGTGCTCTGCGAGGGCGACGAGTTGTCGGCCGACCTGGTCCAGCGCCGCATGGTGGTGGGGGAGCGGCTCGGCCACGTGCCCGATTCGACCCCGATGGTGCCGTTGCAGCGACACCTGCGGGGGGAACAGCGGCGGGTGAAGCTCAAGCCGGAGGCACTGGGCCGGGACCACGACCTCGACCTGCGCAAGTCCCTCGACCTCGACCGCAGCAGGTTGCTGCACCGGCTCGGGCTCATCGGGGTCCCGTGGGGCACGCCGCGTGAGACCAGAGGCAAGGGCACCTTCAAGGAGTCCTGGACGCTGGAGTGGCGTCCCGAGTTCGACGTCAGCCTGATCGAGGCCGCGGTCTGGGGCATCACCGTCGAGGCCGCTGCCACCGCGCGGGTGTGCGACCTGGCGGAGAAGGGCGTCCCGGCTCACGGCGCCTCCGCTCATGGTGCCTCCCTTCACGGCGTCCCGGCTCACGGCGTCCCGGCTCACGGCGTCCCGGCTCACGGCGTCCCGGCTCACGGC